>CAZRWF010000116.1:3685-6964 GCA_964603685.1 uncultured Chitinophagaceae bacterium | reverse complement strand
GGACCTGTCAAAGTTCAAATTGCAATAACAGCAGTAAAATAGAAATTATTATTTATGATGTTCTGGGGAGAGAAGTAACAACTATCGTCAAAGAAGTAATGAAGCCCGGCTTTTATACAACTCGTTTTACTGCTAAAAGGCTTTCAAGTGGAGTTTACCTTTATCGTTTAGTGGCAAAAGCGACGAGAGAGCCCACAAATCAGTTTACAAAAACAAAAACAATGCAAATTATTAAATAGAGATGCGTAGCAGTTAAAATCATGAAAAAGTCAATCTGGCTGTTGGTAGTAGTGGTGGCCTTGGGCTTTGCCGGCTCTCCGCAATTGAAAAACCGAGTATCTTTTAGTTTTGGCGGTAATTACGACAATGTAATTACTCTGACCAAAAATAATGATGGCGGTTTTTTAGTTGGTGGGATACGAGACGCTTTAGATGGCTCACAAGCTGGGATTACACTTATAGACCAGTCTGGTAAACAAAACTGGATAACCCTAAACGGATCCCCTTTCACAAATTCAATATTCGCAGATGAACATAAAAATATATATTGGGGAACCACTTCTGGATTCTTAAAAAAATCTAACGATTCCGGAGTAGTATTGTGGAATAAAAAGATTGCTGATGGATTCGTATATGTCTTTTGTTATCGGGATATGGTGGTAGCATCCACCGGCGGAGATTTTCCAAAACTGACTTTTTTTGACAGCGAGGGAAATCAGATTCAAGAAATTTATATTTCCGCGGAGGCGGTTCAGGGTGATTGGCTCCCCAAATTATACGGGAACAAACTCTGGTTGTTTGGCACTCCCCGATCCAAACCGGGAAGCGCTGTGGTAATGATGGATATAAATACCGGTGAAAAAATTTGGGAAAAGAATTTTCCCTTAAATCTTCGCACTACCGGAACAGTGGATACAAACGGCGAGGGTTATTTGGTAGCAACCAGATTAATTGTCAGCGGTTCTCCAATCAATGAGTTTGTGGTCACCAAAATAGATTCGTTGGGTAAAGAGCTGTGGCAAAAAAATTGGTTTGGCAGAGAAACGGATATCACCAATACTGAAAATTGGATAGATGGAACCAATGTCTCGCTGGAAAGAAATTTACTAGTAGTGGCGGGATCAATCCAAAAAGGTAACTCCCACACCGGCGAAAAGAACGCCTACCTAACAGGGGTTAACGCAACCAATGGGAAATTAGAGTGGAATTTGGTTATTAACTATCGGAACGGCTATCTGGAGTCTACTAGAGCAGTTGAGTTTACTGACTCCGGCAGATTGGCTGTTTTGGGCGTTTCGGTTAGCAACTTAAGTTTCAATCCCCCAAATCTTTTGTATTTAGACTTTTATCAAGTAGATAAAGTCTTGGGGGTGGAAACTCCACAATCAAAAATTCCCACAGGATTCCAGCTGTATCAGAACCACCCCAACCCCTTCAACCCCTCCACCACTATTCGCTATTCCCTGCCGAAACAGTCGCATGTCCGCCTCGCGGTATATGATTTATTAGGCCGAGAGGTGGCAATATTGGTGAACGAAGAGAAACACGCAGGTGAACATGAAATTCGATTCGATGCTTTTACGTTGCCTTCTGGAATTTATATTTATTATCTGAAGGCAAGAAAATTTATGGGAATGAAAAAAACAGTTATTCTTAAGTAATTTCTATAATTTTATAAACCGATTCCGGAATCCCAATAAAATTGTAATCGTCAAAAAAATACCCGTCGATAGTGCATCATCAAAAGTCGCTCCCGCCGATCACGCCGTATTTCTGCAAAAACGCCATAAATTCTTTGATCATAACCCGGTCCTTTCGCTTGAATGAAAAACGACAACGGCAGCTCGTTATAAAAACGTATACGAAATGCCGAGCGCCAGAGTCTCTTTGATCTGTGTTCGCGGCGTGACACTTTTGTCGTTGATTAGCTGTACGTTCAGCACCACGGAAATGTACTGGTTCACTTTGGCAGCCAGCGTGTTGTCGTTGCGAACCACCACCACGTCGATGGAGTTGAACGGAGCGAACATCTCCAGTTTGGAGGTGAACAAAATATTGTCGTCCAATTTCCATTCGACATCGGTCACCGATTCCAATCCCCCTTCAATTTTCGAGGTCTCGATGGCCGGTGTCGTTGCTGCATCGTCGGCATACGCAAACGCGTCCGAGAATACTTCGCGAAGTGCGGCCCCGAGGCGCGTTTTGAGTTGTGCGATCGGCTGGTATCCGACGCCGACCGCCTGTGTCATGTAGATCGGATCGAGAGCGGAGGACGTTTTCGCCTGCGTGCCGGCAACATCATCATATTTGAATCCGTCGTCGAATTGCGATTTGAACGTCGCCGATCCGTACGGATTGATCGAGGTCCCTACTTTGTACGTTAACACGCTTTCGAGTTCAATCTTGTCGTCCGTTTTCCGCAATCCTTTCGAACCGAGACGCGTTTGTCCATACGCCAGTTTGTAGGAATTGCTCCAGTTGGTGGCGGTGACATCGCGGACCGATTTTCCGTCGATCGAAAGAGAATAGGCCAGAGCATTTTCGCCCCCTTGTGCCCAATCAGTGTATGAAACCTGCGTTACGGTTAATCCGGCCACGAGTGTATGTTTCCAATGTGAGGCGGGCGGAGCCGGTTCGGTTTGTGCGAAGAGTCCGATCGTCGAAACAACAAGAATGGCAATACGAGAAAAAAGTTTCATGTCGACTCCTGAGGTTGTTGGTGGGAATACGTTGGAATATACTTCACCGTATGAACAATTGCATCCCTTTAAAACAGAAAACCCCGCATCGCTGCGGGGTAGAGGTCCAACAGTATTATCGTTGTTACGCTTTGGAGACTTTTGCCGCTTGCAGGCCTTTGGGTCCTTTTTCGACTTCAAACTGGACCTTATCGCCTTGGTTCAGCGTCTTGTAGCCGTCGCCAACAACCGACTTGTAGTGCACGAACACATCTTCGCCGTTTTCACGGGAGATGAAGCCGTACCCTTTGGCGTTGTTGAACCATTTCACGGTACCTGTTTCCATAGGGTGCTCCTCTATGTTGTTTCAAAAAGACCTCACGGAACGTTTTTCTGTGAGGGTACCACCGGCTTTGGTGCCACTTTATTGCATTCCGACGGTCGCCGGAATTTTGTGTTTGCCGATCCTCTGTTGTTCAGTGAGACTCTTCTGAGCATCAGGAGCGCATAACAACCCCGGATTCGAATACGGGGGCATTTCAAGTGCATCAACGGTGTTACTGTATGTTCCGACACGGAAAAATATCGATTCTTCCGGCGG
>CAZRWF010000116.1:0-3675 GCA_964603685.1 uncultured Chitinophagaceae bacterium | reverse complement strand
AAATTAGACGCAAGGGAAAATTTCATCGTCAAAATCCCAAAACCGCCTAAAATCGCATTGATTCGGCCGATTTTTGGCCCGTCAAACGGCCGCGTCGCCGGTCTCTTCGGTGCGGACGCGGATCACTTCATCGACGGTGGAGACGAAAATTTTACCGTCGCCGACCTCGCCGGTCTTCGCATGTTTCAGAATAATATCGATCGCTTTGTCCGCCTGAGCGTCCGCGCAAACGATGTCGATCTTGTTCTTCGGCAGGAAGTTGATGGTGTATTCCGAACCGCGATAGATTTCGCTGTGACCCAGCTGCCGTCCGTATCCCTTCACTTCGGTCACCGTCAGTCCGCGGAACCCCGCCTCCTGCAGCGCTTCGCGGACTTCGTCCAATTTGTGCGGACGAATGATCGCTTCGATTTTTTTCATAAGTGCTTCCTTTGCAAATGTTTTGTGGGAGTGTGTTGGCCCGGTACCCCATCCATTCTAGCGAACCGGACCGCCAGAAGCAACAGCGTTGTCCGGCATTATTTTTTGAAATCGGGGTACGCTTCCATACCGTGTTCGCCGATATCCAATCCTTCCATTTCTTCGTTCGCCGGAACACGAATGCCCATCGAGATCTTCAACAAGAAAAAAACAGCAAACGCGAATAAAAACGTGAAGAGTCCCACCGTACCGATGCCGATCAGTTGACTGATCATCTGCTCCGTTCCGGCGAGTGCGCCGAATAATCCGACGGCGAGCGTGCCCCACACACCGCACACAAGATGAACGGACAACGCACCGACGGGATCGTCCAAACGAAGTTTATCAAACATCAACACGGCAAACACCACGATCATACCGGAAAGTCCGCCGATCAGAACCGAGGAGAGCGGTCCCATCTGATCCGCACCGGCGGTAATGCCGACGAGTCCTGCCAGAATGCCGTTCAATGCCATCGAAAGATCGGGTTTTTTGAAAACGGTCCACGACGTGAGAGTCGCCATCACCCCTCCGGCGGCGCCGGCGAGCGATGTGGTCATCAACACCAGGGAAACCGTCGCGGGATTGGCGGAAAGGACAGATCCGCCGTTAAATCCGAACCATCCGAGCCAGAGGAGGAATACGCCGATTGTCGCCAATGGCAAGCTGTGTCCGGGAATCGGCGTGATTTTTCCGTCGGTGAATTTCCCCAGCCGCGGTCCGAGAAGAATCACGCCGGCCAACGCGCCCCATCCGCCGACGCTGTGCACCAGGGTTGAACCGGCAAAATCGTAAAACGGTGTTTCCAGAGTGTTCAAAAATCCGTTTCCCCATTTCCAGAACCCGGTGATCGGATAACTGATTGCCACGAACAGAACGGAAAAGATGAGGAATGCATCCAGTTTGATCCGTTCGGCGACCGCACCGGAAACGATTGTTGCCGCGGTTGCGGCGAACATTGCTTGAAAGAGGAAATCGGTCCAATATGTATACCCGGGATTATAGGCGCTGGTCAATCCCGCATCGTCCGTACCGATTCCGAATCCGGCGAAGCCGAAAAATCCGCCGGCGAATTCGCTGCCCGGATACATGAGGTTGAAGCCGAGCAGTGCATAGGTAAGCAATCCGATACACGGGATGATCGTATTTTTGAAAAGAATATTGACTGTATTTTTCGAACGTGTGAGCCCCGTTTCCACCGTGGCAAAGCCGAGATGCATGATGAACACAAGCGCAGTGGCTAACATCATCCAGAGATTATTGATTGTGAAGATCGCATCCGCCGCCGTGGGACCGGCGAACGTCACCGCTGCGCTAACCGTCGTTGAATCCATAGAAGATCCTTTCGTTAAAAAATGAAAAATTATTACAAACCGAATCCGAAAATCAAATAACTCTGTTCCAAATGCGGGTTGAGGATGTACGACGCCGTGACCGGCAGAGAGAACGATTCCGTGATTGTGACGGATCGCGTCAGCGTCACCCCGGCATTGATCACTGCGGCTTTAGTGGCGACATACCAAGTGCTTTGTGCCGGAGTCCCTGCTGCGAAGACGGTGACACTTCCTCCTTCAACGGTGAAGGGATACGAAACCTGAAAATAGACCGAATTATCCGCATCGTTGTGAAAATTGTAGTAGGCGGCAACGGTTATCGGAAACGATTCCGGCGCCGTGTATCCCGCCCCTGCTTCCAACACATGGGAGCCGGTGGTCGGATGAAAGTTGAAATATTTCAATCCGGAGCTGGGATAAAAATAGTCCGTATAATAGAGGGTAAAGGTTCCGCTGCCCGTCGAAAGGGAATAACTCGCCCAGAGATCGTGTTCGGCAAATACGGAAGCGGAACCGGTGGCAAGGTCTGTGCTGTTGGTACCAATGCTGTACGCGGCCCAGGTGCCGACGGAAAATCCCCCGGTTGTATAAGAAATCGCCGGTTGAAAACTCGGTGCATTACCGTAATCCACGCCGCGCCAGATGTACCGGCTGTAGATGTCGCTGCCGAACTTAAATTGTGCGATTCCCGGAACGGCCGCCGCACCGAAAAAAAAGAGCATCACCGCCAATCTGTAGAATTGTTTCATACCACCTCCTGAAATGATGAAAAAATGAACTGCACGGAACCGATGGAACCGGAAAGAAAATTATCGCGCAGCGGAGGTGGTGCCGCGGAGGAGTCGATGAATGTGATTCACCGCCAATAACTAAATAAATTAAGGCAAACTGTAGTTATACCTTAATTATTTAGTTTAACTACATAATAAGATAAAAAATTAAAGTCTGTTGTCAAGAACTTTTTTCGACGATCTTCGCCGGACCGCCGTCCGTTGCTTTTTGAGGTTTGAAAAGTTACCTTTTCGCAACACACAATTCCCAAGGGGTAATCATGCTGTTACATCACCGGTTTATCGAAACGGCAAAACGACTGGGCGACAAGATGTATATCGTCGACCGGACGACCAATCGCAGAATCACGTATTCGCGGGCGCTGATCGCCTCGCTGATCCTTTCGGAAAAACTGCGGAAGTACGACAAAGGATTCATCGGGGTGATGGTTCCGACGTCCGCCGGCTGCATTCTGGCGTCGCTCGCGGCGCTGATGAGCGGCCGCGTTCCGGTGATGATCAACTATTCCACCATGGCGGCGCAGAACTGCGAGTTCGCGCAGAAAAAACTCGACTTCAAGACGATCATCACTTCCAAAGCATTGCTCGAAAAGATCCAGTGCCCGGTCGTTCCGGGAATGATATTTCTGGAAGATATCATGGAAAGCATCTCCGTCGTCGACAAACTGCATGCCGCACTCCGTTCCAAACTTCCGGTTTCCATGCTGAAAAACACCGTCGCACAAGGTTCGGACGAGGACAATCTGGTGATCCTCTTTACGAGCGGGAGCGAAAAGGAACCGAAGGCCGTGCAGTTGACCCACAAGAACATCTCCACAAACCTCACCAGTCTGGAACAGGTGCTTGAATTCAGCGACAAGGATGTGATGCTTGGCAACCTGCCGATGTTCCATTCATTCGGACAGACGGCGCATCTCTGGCTGCCGATCTGGTGCGGCATGACGGTGGTGACGTACGCCAATCCTCTTGACTTCAAAGGAGTGAACGAAGTCATCCGAGAAGAGAAGGTGACAATCTTCCCCGGTACGCCGAGCTTCTTCTTCGGCTATCTCAGCAAATCCAATCCCGGGGATTACGACTCCTGCCGGATC
>CAZRWF010000115.1:2998-7007 GCA_964603685.1 uncultured Chitinophagaceae bacterium | reverse complement strand
ATTGTCGTTGTCGACGTCTTCCACCCAGATGCGGGTGCTGTGGTGCCGCATGCCGTCCCGCAATTGCAGGTTGGTGGACATCGTCGGATCAGCGGGGAAATTTCCCGTTCCCGGATCGTATTCATAGATATGGACACGGGCGGGATTGAGATCGGTACTGTTATCGCGGCCGGAGGCGACAATAGAGACAAAAATTTCCCAGTTCCCGTCGTTGTCCATATCCGCAACGGTGAGATCGGGATAGAAAAAGTTTCCGGAGTTCACGCCGGCGATGGAATCCATCCAGACGAGGGCATAGGTATTGTTGCCGGTCGCTTCAAAACGGAAAACGTACGGCATTTTATTGCCGGCACCCGCGGTCGGCGGATCGGCCAGGACAAGGAACTCTTTTTTACCGTCTTTGTCGAGGTCGTACGTCGCGTACACTTTCCATGCACCCATGCTGTCGGGCCATTGTGCATAATCCGACGGTTTGATCTGCGCAACAATCGAATAACTGTTGGTATCCACGTACGGTTGAGCGACACCGACGCTCAGGAAGCCGGCGATGGCCAGCATCATCAACATCGCGGTACGAAGTTGTTTCATTGAGTTGTCTCCTTGCTTGTGAGTGAATGATGGATACAGGTACGTCGCTTGCCATCAATAACTTAAAAAACAGAGAGAGAATCAAGGGAGCCGTACGGAAAATCATTTCATGCACGCCGATGTATAGTTATGCAGCGGAAGATACCGGGAATATTCTTGACATTCCGTTGCACTCTCTTTATTTTCTCACAGCAAAAAACACCAACCGATCGACAATTGTCTATCTTGATCCCCAGGGAAAAGGGAACGTATGAACGTTGCGACTGTGTACCGTTTTTTCACCTTCATCATCTTCGCCGCTCTCACCGCCGTCGCCGGCACGACGGGAAAAATTTCCGGAAGTATCATCGATGAAAAAAGCGGCGAACCGGTCGTCGGCGCCAACGTGCTCCTGGTCGGCACAACGACCGGCGCGTCGACGGATATCGACGGCTCGTATCTCATCACCAATGTACGCCCCGGCACGTATGCCGTGTCGATCTCGGCGGTCGGCTTCCGGAAAAAGATCGTGCAGAACGTCCACGTAAGCGTTGACTTGACGACGCGGATCGACGAAAAGCTGTCGTCCGAAGCGGTCGATCTGGACGCAGTCGTCGTCACGGCGGAACGTCCCCTCGTGCGGCGCGACGTCACCTCCTCGCAAGCGAATGTCGATGCGGCGCAAATCCGCTCCCTGCCGGTGGAAAGTATCACCGGAATTTTGACCACCCAAGCGGGGGTGATCCAGGATGCGAGCGGCGCGCTCCATTTCCGCGGCGGCCGGTCGGATGAAGTCTCCTACACGCTGAACGGCGTTTCCATCAACAATCCGTTCACCAACGCCAACAGTTTTTCGATCGCCACCAACGCCGTGCAGGAATTGTCCGTGGTGCAGGGAACATTTAACGCCGAATACGGAAACGCGCTGAGCGGCGTTGTGGAGACCGGATTAAAAGAGGGGGGCGAACGGTATTCCGGTCAGGTATCGTTTTACACCGGGGACCGGGTGAGCAGCCGGGACGACATTTTTTTCAATATCGGTGCAATCGATCCGTTCAGTCATTACGTGGCGGAGGGGACGCTGAGCGGCCCCGTTCCGTTTTCGGATAATGCGCTCCTCTTATTTACCTCCGTTCGTCACGAAAAGCAAAACGGCTGGCTGTTCGGCATCCGGCAACATCTTCCGACCGACCGGCCGATCTATTATAACAGCGGGTGGGATGTGCCGATGGGAGGCGACCGGGCCGTTGTTCCGATGAATACGAGCAATTCGGTCACCATCACGAACAATTTCACCGTTCGGGCGGGATCGGCCGGAAAATTGAATTACAACATGGTGTTCAATCAGTCGCGATACAAAGGATATTCCCACGCGTATAAGTATAATCCCGACGGAACCTACAATAATTATGAAAACGATATTCTACACGTTCTCCAATACTCCGATCTGATCGGCGGAGAATGGTCCGTAACGGTGAAAAGTTCGTATGCCCGCAACATCTACCAGCAGTACCGGCACAGGGATTTCCTCGACATCCATTATGTGGCAGAGGAGAACGACGACCGCCCCGGCGAAGTCGGATTCGTGTACGGCGGCGCGCCGCGCGGATTTTTCGACCGGCGGGCGGAAACATATGCCATGAAAGCGGATGCATTCACACAGCTGTCGAAGACGGTAGACATTAAAGTCGGCGCCGAAGCGAAATTCCCGCAATTGTATCAGACGGACATTACGCTGATTAAAAATTACACCACCGATTCGGTCGCCCGTGTCCCCTCCGTCGCAACGCAGGACAACGAACAATACGCCAAGTTTCCCCGACAATATTCCGCCTACGCCCAGAGCAAATTCGAATTCGAAACGATCGTGATGAATGCCGGTCTGCGGTTCGATTATTTTTACTCCAATTCCGATTACGTGCCGGACATCTACAATCCGACGGCGCCGAAAAAAATGGCCGATGCAAAAATGACCCTCAGTCCCCGCATCGGTATCTCGTATCCGATCACGGACAAAGGGCATCTCCATTTTTCGTACGGTCATTTTTTCCAAATGCCGCAGTTACGGTACCTTTTTACGAATCCGAACTATGAATATGCCGCGTCGGTCACCAGTACCGTCTTCGGCGATGCCAATCTCGATCCGCAAAAAACCACCACGTACGAATTCGGACTCCGTCAGCTGATCGCCGACAATCTTGCCTTTACCGTCACCGGATTTTATAAGGATGTCCGCGATCTGTTCGCCGTGCAGACCATTCGGATTTCACAAAATGAATCGTTCTTCCGGTACATCAACAAAGATTATGCGAACATCAAGGGGATCACCTTCTCGCTGGTGAAACGGCGCGGGGCCGGAGAATTGTTCGGCGCCACCGTGGACTATACCTTTCAGTCCTCCGAAGGAAACGATGCAAGCGCCGATGCCATCTTTGTGGACAAAGAATCAGGCCGGGCGAGCGAACTGCAGATTCTCTTCCTTGATTGGGACCAGACGCATACGCTGAACGGCTCCCTCAATGTCGGCGAGCACCAGAATTGGAGCGTTAACCTGATCGGCAAGGTCGGCACGGGACTTCCGTACACGCCATTGCCGAATCCAAGCGGTGTGGAGTACGACCGAAATACGGCACGGAAACCGTCGCAATACACCATGGACCTTCTGGCGGAAAAAGAATTCCACCTTGAAGGATTTGTGGTGATTCTTTTCGCCAAAATTTTCAACCTGTTCGACACGCTGAATGAAACAGATGTGTACGAAGATACCGGACGCTCCACGTACACCCTCCGCGGGAAAAACGGTGAGGGGGCGGCGATCGATAAGAATGTCGGTATCGTTCCCGCCATCCGGCCGATGTCGGAATTTTATGTGAATCCTCTTCGGTATTCGGCGCCGCGGGAGATCCGCCTCGGCATTACACTGAATTTTTAGAGAACAAGGACCAATCGCATGACTGTGAGACAATCATTGCTGTTTTGTGTGTTTTTCGGATGTGCCGTTCCGCTCGCTGCGCAAAACACGGAACGGGAACGGGCCGAACGACGGCAGATCGAGTGGGGAATCCGTACCGCACAAGCGAAAAATTATTCGATGATGAAAAGGACGCTGCCGCAATTCCCGCTCGCGAAAGACCGGTCCGCTTCTTCCTTTGCCAAGTCCGCCAACACATTCACGGAGGCGCGTCTCTTTAACATGAACGGAAACCAGATCGTCGGCAACATTTATGACTACGGCGGAATTGCACCCGGTTTGGGATTAATCCGGAATTTGAACAACATGGTCTGGCGCGGTTTGGGGGATATTTATCAATTCGGTCCGTTTGTCGCCGCCGCCGTGCGGGATTCCAACGGAAACATCATCCATATTTCTTCCGATGCGATTAATGACGTGGATGCCCGCGATTTGAACGCGTTCGACCAGCATGTGTACGGATGGAAGAGT
>CAZRWF010000115.1:0-2988 GCA_964603685.1 uncultured Chitinophagaceae bacterium | reverse complement strand
ATCGAATCCCGCCTTTGACTCCAATCGCGACGGGAAACCGGACAGTTGGTCGTCGCAATGGTACAATCCGGTGAAAGGCCAATACGTATGGCCGGGATATCTGCGGCAGGATGTGCCGAACGCCGATCTGGAAGTATTGTGGGCGATGGACGATAACGAGAATGACGAATTCCCCTATTTTCCGATCCCGTCGGACAAATCGAAACGGGGCCTCGGCGTAAAGATCGAAGGGCGTGCGCTGCAATGGAGCAATTCGCTCGCACAGAATTGTATCTTCTTCGTCTACACGGCGCAGAATTACAGCGAAAAAGATCTCGACACGGTCTACTTCGGAATGTACGGAGACGTGGATGTCGGCGGCGGGGTTGCCGGGGGCGGGGGAGGAGTGGAAAACACCGACGATCTCGGATACTTCATTTCACCGCTGGACACGGTCCATCGCGCCACCGGTGTTCCGGTGCCGGTGTATTCCCGCAGCATCGTCTATTTCTGGGATGAGAACGGATTGGGGTACCTCAACAAACCGGCCCACTATAATGCATGTAAATTTTTGGAAAGCCCCGGCAATTCGGTGGACGGCATCAACAACGACGGCGACTATAAAGCGAACGGCCAGCCGATGATCGACGAAAGCCAGACGAACGACATCGACGATGACGGAGATTGGAACGCCGCAAACGACGATGTGGGTGTGGACGGCGTTCCCGGTTCCGGCGACTTCGGCGAAGGGGACGGGATTCCGACCTCGGGGAAAAATTACCGGTTTGCGGACGGAACGATGAATCCGCTTTTTCCCGGCGAACCGAATTTTGAATTGACCGATCTCGAAGAATCGGATCAGATCGGATTGACGGCGTTCCGGAGTTTTGCCATCGGCGCTTTACGCCAGCGGGATGATGAAGTGGTGTGGCAACAGTTGGAGCGGAACTTTTTGGATATGGACAGCATTCCGCCGTCGCAGGACATCGCCTTCATCTACGGCTCGGGAAAAATCAGTCTCAAGAAAAAAGGGACGGACGGATCGATCAAACGCTTCTCCGTTGCCCTCTTAATGGGGAGCAATCTCAATGATGTGTTGATCTCCGCGCGAACGGTGCAACTCATTTATAATCAGAACTATCAGTTCATCCGTCCGCCGGACAAACCGGTCGTTGCGGCGGTGGCGGGAGATAAAAAAGTGACCCTCTATTGGGATACCGGCGCGGAACAGAGCGTCGATCCGATTTTGGGGAAAGATTTTGAAGGATACATGATCTACCGCAGCACCGATCCGCAGTTCAGCGACATCAATACGATCACGGACGGATTCGGCACGCCACTGTTGTATGCCCCCCTCACCGATCCCCTCGGCAAAGTGGCCCGCTGGGATGTGGCGAAACGCCCCGAACCGTTTTTTGAGGACGATACCTCCTCCACGAAGAACGGTTATTATAATCCCGGCGAAAAATATATCGATGTCAATCAAAACGGCGTGTACGATTCCACGCTGGTGGACGATTATTGGAAAGGATTTGCGCCGGTGCCGTACGACCAGCGCGGCGTGGCATTTTATCTCGGTGACAATACCGGATTGGTGCATTCGTACGTCGATTCCAATAACGTGATTAACGGACAGACCTACTATTATGCCGTTGTTTCCTACGACCATGGGGACGTGACGAACTATCCGCCGAGCGAAAGTACGAAAAGGATCAGCATCGACAACATCACCGGTCAGCTGGTGTTCGACGTGAATACCGTCCGCATCGTTCCCGGTCCGCGCGCCGCCGGATATATCGCGCCGAAAGTGACGACGCTGAACGGCATCCAACACGACAAAGGGGCCGGCTCCGGAAAAGTTTCCGTGCAGATTGTGGACGACTTGCGTGTGAAGGATCCGATAACGTACTCCATCGTTTTTTCGGATACGCTGGTGGAAGGGGGAAAAAAGGTTGCTAAAACGAACTATGCTGTTCTGGAACAGACGCCGGTCGAGTCGGACGTTTATTTAATCGATACAAATTTTGTAAAAATCGGCTCCGCGCTCATTGTGCGCGACGACATGCTCCGGGTGACGCATGCGGTTTCCGGACAGCTCTACACGGAGGGAACCGATTATGTGATCGACACGGCGCGCGGGTTGATCCGAAAAGTGCTCGGCTCGACCATGGGATCCAATTCCGGACCGTACCGCGTTCGGTTCCGGCATTTCCCGCAGCCGCCGAGCACTCTGTTGGCGTCGGAAGAGGCGAATCCGGTCTTCGACGGCGTGAAAGTGTTCGTGCAGAACGACATCCTGTCGCTTGATACGGTGAGGAGCAAATTTGTTATCGACAACAATACGATGACGTTCCGGTTCACAAAATCGCTTCTCGGTACGCTCACCGCTCCGCTGAAATATGCGCCGCTCGACATCCAGCTGCGATTTAATCGTCCCGACACAAATGCAGCCGGACAGTACCTCTATCCCGGCGACACGCTCTACAGTCAGTCGCCGTTTCAAAAGCGAATCGTTGCACCGTTCAAAATTGTGAACATCACAAACGATACGACTGACCAGAAGATCGTCTTTCAGGCGATCGTGGTGGAGAATCAGAACAAAACTCGGAACAATCTTCGCTGGGACTTCAACGAACCGATCGTCGTGTTGACTCCGGCGCCGTACCGGAACGTCTTTAATAACACGCTGTTCGAAGTGACGATCGCTCCGAAGGATTCGTCGAACCCGACGTTTAACGGCGATGTGTTCCAGCTCTCCACGACAAAACCGTTCAGCCGGAAAGATATGTTTACCTTCAGCACACAGTCGGCGAAATATAATCCGGCGCTGGCCTCCTCATCGCTGAGTAAGATCAAAGTGGTGCCGAATCCGTACGTGGCGGTGAACGACATCGAACCGACCGACCGGCTTCCCGGCACCACGCGCGGCAGCCGGAGGATCTATTTCGAACATCTGCCGCCGCAGTGTACGATCCGCATCTACACGGTCTCCGGCGAACTGGTGAAAGA
>CAZRWF010000114.1:0-7028 GCA_964603685.1 uncultured Chitinophagaceae bacterium | reverse complement strand
CCGCCGAGGTATTTGGCAGTGTGCCGGATCGGATCAATCCGTTCCTTTCGTCCGATCACCGCTCCGGCCAGAAGATCGCTGTGTCCGCCGATGTACTTGGTGGCGCTCTCCGCAATCAGGTCGAAGCCGATCTGCAACGGGGATTGGTGAAGCGCCGATGCAAACGTGTTGTCGATCATCGTGGTCACCGTTCGACCGGCACGGCGCGCCCCTTTGGCGACACCGGCTATCGCTTTGTTCAGGTCCACAATATCTACCGTCGGATTCGTGGGAGATTCACAGAAAAAGAGGGCCGTCTTTTTCGTGATCATATCCGGCAGTTCGTGCAGTTTTTCAGCGGACACATATCGGACGGTGATGTTAAATTTCGGAAGCACGTCGCGAAAGAACCGGTACGTTCCGCCGTAGAGGGCCGGAGTGCTGATGATCTCGTCGCCGGAACGGACTACGGAAAGAACAGCGGTGGAAATCGCCGCCATGCCGGAGGAGAACAATGCCGCCGACTCCGCTTCGTTGATCTCCGCCAGTTTTTCTTCCACATCCTCCACGGACGGATTGTGATACCGGGAATAGACGTAGACCGACGCATCTCCCTGTGCATATCGGACGGCGTCGAGGGAGTTTTCGAATCGGTACGTGGACGTTTGATAGATCGGCGTGGCCACTGCACCTTTGTACGGAAAAAGTTTTTTTCCGTGAATGGCCCGTGTCGCTAATGATGTTTTTTTACCGCGGGCGGTCATTGATTTTCGTCCTCATATTCGTTTTTATACGCTTTCAACGCGTTCAGGATCGCCGTCGCAATCTTTTTTTGTCCGGCGGGGCTTCGCAAAAACCGCTCGTCCTTTACGTTGGAAAGATATCCCGTTTCGATCAACACGTTCGGCATGGAAGCGCCGACGAGCACGTAAAATCCCGCCTGTTTCACCGCCTCCCGCTTCCCTTCCATCTGCGCGCTCATCGTCTCTTCCAGCAGTTCCGCGAATCGTTCGCTCTGTTTTACATACGCACTTTGTGCCATCGTTAAAATGATGAAGTTCTCTTCGGTCAACTCCTGATACCGGTCCTCAAAGTCTTTTTCCAATTTCACTACCGCGTTTTCTTTCTCCGCGATCCGGATGGCATCCTCCGTCTTTCCGGGACGGAGCAGATAGATTTCGAATCCGTTGGCGGAAGAGGGTTTCCGTTCGGTGGAGTTGCAATGGATGCTGATGAAAATTTTTCCCTCGTTTTCATTCGCGATCTGTCCGCGCCGGTACAATTCCACGAACCGGTCCGTTTTGCGCGTGTACACCACCTTCACGTCGGGCATTTCTTTTTGGATCAGTTCGCCGAGTTTCAACGACACGCCGAGCGTGATGTCCTTTTCTCTCGTCCCGATGATCCCGATCGTCCCCGGATCATGTCCGCCGTGACCGGGATCGATCACCACCACATCAAGTTTCCATTTTTTCTTTTGGCGTTCGATGCTGCTGGCGGTCTGCTGCCGGGCCCGTTCGGCTTCGGCCCGGCGGATCGCTGCGGAATCGACTTTCGGCGCCGCCGCCACTTCCGCCGGCGGGATCAGCGTCAGCAGCACGTCATCGCTCAGCTGATCCTGTACGATTTCGGACTGGGCGATTTTTCCCCGAAGTTGTAACGACAACTGTACGGAAGTTTCGTATTGGATCGGTTTGATCCGCCGGACGATCCCGGCCGGAAAGGTCGTGTCGA
Source organism: uncultured Chitinophagaceae bacterium (assembly GCA_964603685.1). GTDB lineage: Bacteria > Bacteroidota > Ignavibacteria > UBA10030 > UBA8401 > UBA8401. The sequence goes on along the minus strand of CAZRWF010000114.1, from coordinate 5,315 downwards.
ATTTTACCGTGTCGCAGCGCGCTTCCGGAAGCGTCACATAAATCCATTCGCCGATCTGCAGCGTTCTGTTAAATTCTTTCACTTTCCCGGAAAGGTGTATCCGGAGCAACGTGCCGTTCTTCTTCTCTTCCACCGAATATCCGAGGACGGTCGGAACGGTCGATACCTTCGGACCGACCGCCGCCGTATCCGGTGAGAAGACCACGGTCGGATCAACAGTGGATCGCAACAGCATCTCCACATCCTCCCGTCGCCCGAAATATTCCCCCCGAAGATACATGATCGGATCCGCAAGCTGAATCACACGGCTCCGTTTGGCGGCCGTTTCCGTCACCACAACGAATGAATTTCCTGCGGAAAACTTTAGTGTTGTCGAGGGAAACTTCACCTCCAGTTTACGCAGCGGAATGTTCTCGAACACCGCGGCGGTGTAATGCCGGGCAACGGCGTTTACGGAAAGGATGGTTGCGGTCGAATCACGGAGAGCGGAGAGCGAACCGGATCCGGCGGAAGAAGAGATGCGAACGGAATCGGAGCGGAACGACGGTTGTGCCGGCACGGAAATGATCGCCGCCGTGAGAAGAAAAAGGAGTCGTTTGAATTGTCGGATCAGTCCGGACGACGTCATCAGCGGTAATTGGTGAATTGTAACGGGAGGGGGAATTCCGTCCCTTTTAAGAGTGCGATCACTTTCTGCAGATCGTCCTTGTCCCGGCCGGACACGCGGACTTGATCCTCCATTATAGAGGGCTGAACTTTGATCTTGGAATCTTTGATAATCTGCACCAGTTTTTTCGCATTCTCCTTGTCGATGCCGACCTGGAGCGTGATCTTCTGGCGAACCGTACCGCCGGAAGCCGCCTCCACCGCGCCGTATTTCAGCGTTTTGATGGCGATCCCCCGCTTGATGAATTTGTTTTGGAGTATATCCACCACCGCCTTCAGACGGAAATCATCTTCGGTGGAGACGGTGATCACTTTCTCTTTTTCGACGAATTCAATCGCCGTTTTGGAGTCCTTGAAGTCGTACCGGGTGAGGACCTCTTTCCGCGCCTGATTCAGGGCGTTGTCCACCTCCTGCATATTCACTTCGGAAACGATATCAAACGAGTTTTGCTGTGCCATGTTTTTTACGCAATGTACGATGATTTACACTCTATTTCAAAATTTCTCCCGCCTCCCGGCTCCAAAAAAGCAGGTCGAGTTCATCCGCCGGAATGCCGATCGCGTCGGCGAACCGGAGAAATTTTTTTTCGATCCGCAGGTACAACTTTTTCGTGACGGTCGGCGGAACCGTCCGGATAACGCCGTGATGCCGCAGGTTTTTCAGAATGTGCCGGTCAAGAATCGTCAACCCGCCGTTTTTGCCGATGTTCCGCAAAAAGTGGGTCGCTTCTTTATAACTGAGCCCCATCACATTGTTCACCAGCCATTCCCGTTTTTTTTCCGCGGATGTTTCCGACAAAATCACCGATTCGATCGCCCCGTATTCATTTTTCATCCGCACCATCCACCGCGCTTTCGTTTTGTGGAACCGGATGTAGTGCCGTTTGTCGAAAAGAACCGGTTCCGGATCGAGATCATTCCGGTGAAACCGGAGTGATTCGAACTCCCGCTGCGCGCGTGCGGCATTCACGGCGCTCGATTGCGGCGTCATCAAACAATAGAGCAGTTCATAAAAATATTTTTCCTTCCGCACCGACCGGAATTCCCGCAGCCGCCGCCGGATCGCCGCACGCCGCTGTGCGTACGCGCCCCGGAGTTCCTCTAAATGTCGATATCGCGTTTTCATGCCAATCCATATCTCCCGCGCCGGCACGATAACAATCCGTCACCGGCCATCGCGGACAACACCTGCTCGGTCCATTCGATATCCCGCGGCGTCGCATCCGGCCACAGCAACGTTGCGACGGATGAGGAGTCGAGACGGCGATGATGGAGCAGTTTCAGAATCTTCCCGCGATACAATCGCCGCGGAATGCCGCGCCAGACCGGTTCGGAGGATCGTTTCTTTTTCTCCCGGCGGAGGAATGCCGGAGCAAAAGCCGAAGCGCACCGGGAAGAAACGGGACACTCGCCGCACCGGGGCACGCGGGCGGTACACACCAGCGCGCCGAGATCCATCAACGCTTGATTCCATTGAAACGCACTCCTGCGGGGGAGCATTCGTTCCGCCGCACTCCATGCCTCCTGTTCCGGAAGCATTGCGGAAGCGGCCTCGATCCGCCGCGTCCACCGCGTCACGAGACGGCGGATGTTCACATCCACTACCGCGGTCGAAATGCCGAACGCGAAACAGCGGAGAGCGGAAGCGGTGTACCGGCCGATGCCGGGGAGCGCGAGCAATTCTCTCTCGTCCGACGGGATCCGGGAACGATGGCGTGAAACGACAAGCCGCGCAAGCTGATGAAATCGGAGCGCGCGGCTGTTATATCCCAATCCGGACCAGGCCCGCAGCACATCCGCAACGGACGCACGGGCAAACGCACCGATCGTCGGAAATTGTTTCAGCCAACGGGGATAAAATTCGGCGACGCGTTGCACCTGCGTCTGCTGCGACATCATTTCGGAAAGAAGGATGCGGTACGGATCGCGCGTTCGTCGCCACGTAAAGGGGCGTTGATGGGTGGAATACCAGCGAAGGATCTTGCGATGGAAAAAAGAAGAACGGATGGTCGTCGCCACGACGGAGGTTATTCCTCCGTTTTTAACACGAACCCCTGTCCATACACCGTATGGATCAGTTTTTTCGGGAAATCCTTATCGATCGATTTGCGAAGATAATTGATGTACACGTCGACGAAGTTTGTTCCGGCATCGAATTTGTGTCCCCACACCTCTTCGGCAATCTCTTTGCGCGTAACCACTTTGTCCTTCTTTCGAATGAGGTATTCCAGCAGGGCGAATTCGCGGGGACTCAACATCACTTCGCTGCCGCTGCGGACCACCTTCCGGGTGACCAGATCCATTTCCAGATCCCCCGCGGAAAGTTTCACAATCTCCTGCGCCGACGGCACACGCCGCATCAACGCATCGATCCGCGCTGCCAATTCTTTTACGTCGAACGGTTTGGCAAGATAATCATCCGCCCCGAGCTTCAAACCTTTCACTTTGTCTTCCACCGCATTTAATCCGGAAAGGATGAGCACCGGCGGATAGGCCGATTTTTTCCTCATATCTTTCAACACGTCAAAACCGGATTTTTTTGGAAGAGAAAGATCGAGAACAACAAGATCGTACGGTGTGGCATTGATGCTGTTGGTGGCATCTTCGCCGTTGACGGCGATGTCTACGGCGAATTGGCGGGAGAGACGTTTTTCCACCAGCAGAGCGATATCCTTATTGTCTTCCACCACAAGGATCCGCTTCAGCTCTTGCTCTTCTTTTTTCGTCGACATGGTCTCAACAAATGATGAAAAGATTCGATGGTGCTGCAGTTGTGTGTTTCGATTGTGTCGCTGGCCCGATCGACTTTGTGCCGTCGGATTTTTTGCCGGCAGTTCCGGCAGTTTGATCCATCGACAAAGGTGTCAGCATTTCGGAACAATGCCGCCCTTCCTCCCCTGAATCGGGCCTCTGTTGAAAAGTAAATCTTTTTGTCGATGAAGTCAACTTGCAGCCGATACCTTTATTCTCTACCTTTCTTCATCAATTCCCGTTAATTTGATTGTATTCTCCGGACGAACAACCGAAATGATGATGAGAAAAATAAAAATTGGTATCGATGTCGGCGGCACTTTTACGCACGCCGTTGCGGTGGATATCGCACAATTTGCGATCATCGGAAAGACCGTCGTTCCGACAACCCACCATGCGCGGGAAGGCGTGGCGCTCGGGGTGGTCTTGTCCATGCAAAAATTGATGGCAGAAACGGGGATTTCCGCCGATGAAGTGACGTTGATCGCCCATAGCACGACGCAGGCGACCAACGCGTTGCTCGAAGGGGATGTGGCGCCGGTCGGCATCATCGGCATGGGAAAAGGGTGGGAAGGCGTCCGGGCAAAGTCGGAGACGAATACGGACAAAATCGAACTGGCCCCCGGAAAGTTCGTCAAAACGTTCCACCGCTTCCTCGATACCGGAACGCCGCTGGACGATGAAACGATCAGCCGGACGATCAAATCGCTCGTGAACGACGGAGCGTTCGTGATCGTCGCCAGCGAAGCGTTTGGCGTGGACCATCCGCAGAACGAGCGGCGGATCGCGGACATCGCCGCCGAAATGGGGGTCCTCGCCACGTCCGCTTCGGAAATTTCTCAACTGTACGGATTACGCATCCGCACACGCACCGCGGTAATCAATGCGAGCATGATGCCGAAGATGCTCGAAACGGCGAACATGACGGAAGAAGCGGTCCGAAATTCCGGCATCACGGCGCCGTTGATGGTGATGCGCAGCGACGGCGGCATCATGGACATCAACGAGATGCGGCGCCGTCCGATTCTCACTATGCTCTCCGGTCCGGCCGCCGGTGTCGCCGCCGCATTGATGTACATTAAAATATCGGACGGGATCTTTATGGAAGTCGGCGGAACAAGCACCGATATTTCCATCATTAAAAACGGGAAGCCGGTCATCCGGACGGCGGAGATCGGCGGCAACAAATTGTTCGTCCGAACGTTGGACGTCCGCACGATCGGCGTCGCCGGCGGATCGATGCTGCGCCTCCGCAACAATACCGTCGTCGATGTCGGGCCGCGCAGCGCTCATATCGCCGGTTTGTCGTATGCCACGTTTTATTCTTCGCCTCATGTTCCTTCCGAAGAATCGCTGCGGCTCAAATATATTTCCCCCCGTGCCGGCGATCCGGATGATTATGTCGGTATTTGCCTGGACGGCGACACACCCGCCATCGCGGTCACACCGACCGGTGCGGCGAATATTTTGGGGCTCGCCACCGGCTACAGCAAAGCATCGTCGACGCTCGTACACACTATTTTTCACTGGCTTGCAAAGAGCATCGGCACTACGGCGGAAGCGCTGGCAACACGGATGCAGGAGATCTGCGCGCACAAAAACAAAGAGGTGATCGATGCGATCATCGAAGAATATGCTTTGGACAAGTCCTTACTCACGCTTGTCGGCGGCGGCGGCGGCGCCGAAGCGATTGTGCCGTACGCGGCGAAGGTGATGCGGATGCGCCATACCATCGCCGAAAATGCGGAAGTGATTTCGGCCATCGGCATCGCGCTCGGCATCATCCGCGATACCATCGAACGAACGATCATCAATCCGTCCGAACAGGACCTGCTGATGATCCGCAAAGAAGCGATGGAACGCGTGCAGCGCATGGGGGCGATTCCGGAAACGATCGA
>CAZRWF010000113.1:6880-7362 GCA_964603685.1 uncultured Chitinophagaceae bacterium | reverse complement strand
AACAGCAACAAAGCCGCCCGGCCGGTATATTCCGCGCCGCGGCTGCGGGTGTTGAAGAGAAGTGAAAATCCGGCGGTGAAATGATCATCCTCCTCGCGGAACAATTGTGCGCCGGTCCATCGATTCACCTGCCGGCCGGCAATAAAATTGTCGTTTGTATAGTGAAAAAGAACTGAATAGGCAGAGGGTGAACCGTCGGTATTGTTTCCGGATTCAACACCAGCGGTATCATTCGGTGGAGAAAAGGCAAATGTTATTCCAGAGTGAAACAGAATGAACAACAGAGAGTGAATGGTGAACGATATGTGATTCCACGCAGCATTCACTCGGAGCATCCGGCTTTCCGATTGTACTTAATAGAACAGTTTCGATAAATTTCTGTTGACGATGGGGATGTTGCAGACTTTAAAAAAGAAATCGATGAGCCATTGTCGCTCTCCGATGAGCCGTTGCAACAGAAAGTGGTAGCGGAAGGTATTTTT
>CAZRWF010000113.1:4558-6870 GCA_964603685.1 uncultured Chitinophagaceae bacterium | reverse complement strand
CGTACGATCGCATAAAGGCAGCACCAAATTGTCCTTGCTCAAAACAGCGGATGGCCTGCTGTGCGGCAAAATACCCGCTTTCCATTGCCGGAGCAATTCCTTCACCGCTAAACGGATCGACGAGCGACCCGGCATCGCCGCATAACATCAACCGGTCGCCCGACAGATCGACGACATTCGATCCTAACGGTAAGCCGAATCCTTTGATATCTTCCGTCGCCTCGGCATTTTCGAATCGTTTCGCTATTTCCGGAAATTCGCTGATGATCGATTGAAGGCAATGCCGTAAGTTGATTTTTTTCTTTGCAATGGTCGAACTCAACATACCGAAACCGACATTCGCCTCATTGTTGCTTAACGGAAATATCCAAAAATAACCGGGCAGATAGCCCTTCAGCAGATACACTTCCAAACCTCCTTCCACCATTGAACCGACCATCCGATAATATCTCCGCACGGCTGCGGAATAATAATCACGATTGACGGAAAACCCGGTCAATGATTTTGCCGCAATGGATTGTGCGCCGTCACACGCGATCAGTAATGATGCGGTAATCGTTGTTCCATTCGACAGCGTCACCGATACTGCGGAAGGCGACCGATCCACTGTGATCGCTTCGCTGCCGGTAAACACTGATAATCCCGGATGAGTCTCGATGGCCTTTTGATATAACCAATGATCAAAGTCTATTCGCCGGATGCAGTGTGCGACAGTACGGGTTTGCATCCATAATGTTTGAAAGGTCGGACTATACAATTTTGCGCCACGGATATTGGTTTTTTCCGTCAGACGCAGAAATTCCTGTTCCAATAACGGATCGATCTGCCGAAGAATTCTTTTGCCGACCGCACTGACCAGATCTCCGCAAATTTTATCGCGCGGAAAAGAAGATTTATCAATGAGCGCGACTGCTAATCACTTATTTTTTAAGGACATCGCGCACGTTGTACCGGCTGGCCCCGCACCGAGTATAATGATATCGAAGTTGTTTTTCACCATTTCTTCAGTCTTCGTTGATGTTCGTTCTTCGATTTCCTCCGAGTGGTTTTTTCGATCCAGCATGCTATTCTTCTGGTCTCCTTATCTTGGCACACGACCTGAACTTCCATTATCTTTTCCCGTTGCGGCATGAAGGATAATGTATAGAAGGACGAATTTTAGCAAAACGATTTCGCCATATATTATATCGGAAAATATGGAATGAAACCAGCATTTTTTCATCACTATCAGCCGTTTGGCTCGAAACATCATTCCTGTTTCTTTCACATTTCCGGTGAAGGAAATGTCGCAACAACTTCCGAATGAACCTTCCACGAAATATGTTCGCCGTCGATGCATCCGATTGATCCCGGTTCGATGAATCGCATTGTCCGCTCATCAGTCATTATCGCTTCCATCGATGAATGCATCGACAGTGGCCGACTTATTTCAAAGGCAGCGACTTCCATACCTTCCGGAATTGCATTGCCGATGCAATATAGAGCAACACAAAGAAAAAGTTGACCAAAAAAATCTTCAAAACTCCGATGGTCAATTCAGGGCGCCAGATAACGTATGCAATCACCGGGACCAGAAACTGTCCGGCCGCCATGCCGAACATTGTCAGCGACAATCCTTTCGGCCGGAATTGGGATAAGATAGCGCCGGTGAAGCCCAGAAGGATAATCATAAAATACATCAGGTTTGCCGGATGATCTTCGCTGCCGATGAATCCGACGGCAAGATTAATCCAAACCAACACCAGCGAGGTTCCGACCGCGAGACCGACGCCGAGACGGAATGACGATGAATTGAAGGTGCGCGCAACGAGTTTGTACGTCATCCCGGATCCGACCAGGATCGTCCACGCTAAAATGAAATCAAACAGACTCCAGTTCACATCTTCGGAGAACTGCATGGCGGTGAGCGGGATCATTAAAAACACCGCCACTCCGAAGGCCAGGCGTGAAAAAAATGAAAAGATGGTGGTTTCGGCAGATGCCGTGTCGGTGGATCGGCTGAAGAGTCGCATAGAGATGCTCCTGAAATTGATGAATGATGTGAATTGAATGGATGTGAAAAATTTTAAAAATACTCTTCTTTCATACACAAAGAATTCTTTCTGAGCGATGCGTCGACAATGTCAAAGGAGTGTCGAAACATCCTGTCCTTGGACTTCCTCTCCTTGCTGCAGCTCGGGCACCAACATGACATGGTATATTTTTACGATGGTTCAAACAACACTTCAAAAGTTCTTTGCATCACAAAGTATATGGCCAAAAAAATTTTACGGCTGTGATCGAATGATCTTTTCCAATGCCTTTAAATGATC
>CAZRWF010000113.1:0-4458 GCA_964603685.1 uncultured Chitinophagaceae bacterium | reverse complement strand
CAAAAAAATTTTACGGCTGTGATCGAATGATCTTTTCCAATGCCTTTAAATGATCCGCAAAAGCTTTCTGCCCCTCTTTTGTCATAAAATATTTGGTGTTTGGTTTCTTATCGATGAATGATTTTTTGACACCGATAAATTTTTCCTTCTCCAGAGCTTTAATGTGGCTTGCCAAATTTCCGTCGGTCACATCGAGATATTCTTTTAAAGAGGTAAAATCGAGCGTTTCGTTTACCGCCAAGGCGGACATGATTCCCAATCGGATCCGGCTTTCGAACGCTTTATGAAGTTCGGTAAATGTGCTGCTCATCGTTCATTGGCGAAATACATGATGATACCATAGACAACATGTACGACACCGAAGCCGATCGCCCAAAACGCGATCCCGTATTCGGAATAATACGCACTGATTAACCCGAGCGTCATTTGTACGAGTCCTAATGCTTTGATCTCATCTTCGGTAAATTTGCTCGCTCCATAGAGCGCAATGCCATAGAACAACAGCGACATCGGCGCCAGCAATGCCAATTGATTTTTTGAGAGAAGAATCAGCATGAACGTTCCGCCGGCGACCAGCGGTATGGCAAGATTCACCAAAAGACGCCGCGACGACGCATTCCACATTTTTTCACCGCGACGGGCCACCTTTTTCGCGGCTAAAAAGACCGCCGTCCCCACCGCCAATAACAGTACGGAGAGCGCAACAATGATCACCTCCGAAAGGATTGCGGTGTTTGCCGAAGTGTCTTCTCCGTCGACCGGCCGGAAATCTAGAATGAAATAGACGATGTACGCACCGCCCAATGCATATACACCGGCGAGAATCCCTGCCAATCCGGACAACGAGGGAAATTTTGTCGATCGTTCCATCATCGAGCGGATCTCGATGATATCCTGGGTATAGTCTTTTTGGTCTTCCATTCAAAGCACTTTTTATTTCAAAGTTAATACATTCTTCGATCCGAAGCAACATATTTTTCCAATATTTTAACGAAACACCCTAGGGAGTAATCCGGTGAAGTGCTCTTCGGTCATCGTTAAAACATCGTTAAGACAAGATTACTGAATTACTGCTCAATCATAACATCCGGATAACATGAGATTAACACTAAATCCGGATTTTTGTGCAGTTCATTAATCAATAATCTACGACAAAGGCACATTCTCATGAAATCACGATTATCGGTTACCGCGATTCTCTTCTTCACGCTCATTATATCCTCTTCCGCACAGGAGCAGGAACCGAGCGCGCTCGAAAAGATCCGCCAAAAGCAGGCCCTCCTCGGTGGCACGCTCCAAGGCAAAGTGCGGGATGAATCGACCGGCGAAGATCTGATCGGCGCGAACGTTTTTCTCGTCAATACGACGCTCGGCGCATCGACAGATATCGACGGAAAATATCAAATCAAACGGATACCGGATGGCATTTACGATGTCCGCATTTCCTTTCTCGGCTATGAAACCAAAGTGATCACCGGTGTAGAAGTGAAAACAGGGGATCTGAAAATTCTTGACGTCAGTTTATCCGAAGATCAGGGGTTACAGCAACAGGAAGTGGTGATCAGCGCCTCTGCGATCAAATCGGGCGAAGGGGCGATCTTGGCGGAACGGAAAAAATCGGCCAGCATCGGGGACGGCATCAGTTCCGAACAGATGAAAAAAGCCCCCGATGCCACCAGCGGCGATGCGTTGAAGCGTGTCACCGGCGTCTCCATCGTCGACAACAAGTTCGTCTTCGTCCGCGGCGTGACCGACCGGTACAATCAGACCACTTTAAACGGCGCGTCAGTCACCAGCACGAGCGTCGATAAAAAGAGCTTTTCCTTCGACATGCTCCCCTCCAATCTTTTGGAGAATATGAATGTGGCGAAGACCGCCACCCCCGATCTTCCCGGCGACTTTACCGGCGGATTGGTTCAATTGAATACGCTCGATTTCCCCGAATCCCGCTCGGTAAAATTCGTTTATGCGGGATCGTACAATTCCATCACCACGTTCGAGTCTTTTCAGCGGTCGCAATCGGGAGGGTCCGATTGGCTCGGGTCGGATGACGGAATACGATCGTTCCCGGAAGGGACCACCGCCTCCGCTCCCCTGCATCAACGATTGCCGAACACCTGGGGTGCGGTCGCGCAACGGGCGCCGATGAATCAATCCATGAGTGTTTCTGTCGGAGATAATTTTTATTTCGACGAACATCAATTGGGTGTGATTGCGGCACTCTCCTACCGGAATAATTTTTCGCATCAAGAATTGACCATACATGACGTCAGCGGACAGTCGACACAACGGAAATTAACGGGCGTTTCGGATAAATATTCGGTGTTGTGGGGAACCATTCTCGATTTGAACGTGAAGTATGCCGATCTGCACAAGTTTTCCTTCAAAAATAATTACAACCGTTCGGCGGAAGATAAGATCAACGAAAGCGGCGGATTGGATATTTACAACGATAACCGGACCCGGTCATATCAGATCGAATGGGAACAACGAAGTATGTATTCCGGACAACTGGGGGGCGAACACCGGTTCCCGGAGGTGATGCATCTGAATGTGGATTGGCTGGGTTATTTTTCTCAAGCGTATACCGACCAACCCGACCGGAAGCAGATCGCGTACACTCTTCCGCTGGCAGCGAATACCGATACCGATCCGTTCATCGCCAGTCCGGGCGAACGCTCCTGGTCCAATTTATACGACAAAACCAGCGGACAGAAGATGAACCTCGTTCTTCCGATGGGAAACATGAAGTTCAAATCCGGAGTGTTGAATGAACGGAAATACCGCGATTATTCGATCCGGTATTTTCAAGTGGATCACAGCTCCCTAGCGCCCCAACATTTTTACTATACCGTTTTGCCGGTGCAGGAGATTTACCAAGCCGAGCATTTTGGACCGGGAAAATTCGGGATGACGGAAATTTCCAAACCGTCCGACAAATACGCCGCGGAACATACATTATTCGCCTATTATCTCATGGCGGATGTGCCGTTTTCGATCGGTTCTCTGGAATTCCGCGCCACCGGCGGGGTGAGGATGGAACATTCCATCCAAAAAGTCTTTACACAACAGAGCCGGACGAGTTCGCTGCCGTTCGTCTCTTCCATTGCCAACCGTGATTTTCTTCCCTCCCTCAATTTCACCTACATGATCAATGAAGCACAAAACCTCCGTTTTGCCTACAGCAAAACGGTCAATCGGCCGGAGTTCCGTGAAATGGCGAGCGTGTATTCCTACGATTTCGACAAGTACGAATATGTGTACGGCAATACCTCTCTGCAGCGGGCAACGGTGAATAATTACGATATCCGGTACGAAATATTTCCGGAGATCGGGGATTTGATGGCGGTGAGTTATTTTTACAAAGAAATGTTCTCTCCGATCGAAGAAGTCCGGACTTTTTCCTCTTTTGCGGAGCGGACCTGGTTTAATGCCGAAAAAGGGAAAAATCACGGATGGGAGTTCGAATTGAGGAAGAACTTCCGGTTTCTCGGTGAATATTTCGGGAATTTTCAGCTGATTGGAAATTACACGCGAATCTATTCCGAAGTGCCGTATTCGGTCGATCTCGGCGGTTCGGGCAATCCGATGATCGTCACCGGAACACGCGCCATGCAGGGTCAATCGCCGTACATGTACAATCTTTCGCTCTTTTTCAACGAACCGCACTACGGGACATCGGTGAATGTGCTCTATAATGAGTTCGGATCCCGCATCGACGCCATTACGGATCTGCGCTCGGGCGACGGCAACATCTACGAACACAAACGGGGAACGGTGGATGCCTCCGTCACTCAACCGCTCCAATCCTTATTGCACGGACTCGAATCGAAATTCACCGTGAAAAATCTGAACAATCAAGATGTCGTCTACACGCAGGATGGTAATGATCAGCGCCGGATCAATGTCGGCATCAATTATTCTCTGCAGTTCAACTACCAATTCTGACCGGCAATCCAGCGGAAAAGCTCAAAGGGACGTTTCGGCGTCCCTTTTTTCTTTACAGAAAGTTCACACTCCAGTTACACAGGAATAAATACCGTACGGTATTTTGATTCCATGTTCACGCACGCATTCCCAAAACGCCATTCATCATTCCTTAACATCTTTTCGGAAAGGATCTCCAATGTTTAAACGTTATTCTCTGTTGTTGTTGACCGTGATTCTGTTTGCCGGCTCGGTCTTTGCGCAACGGCCGACAAAAGTACTCGGCGCCGGACTCGGGGCCGCTGCAAAAGCGCCGTTCAATCTCACCGGCGGTTCGACGATCACGTTATCGCGCGATACCACGTACATTCTTACCGGATTTTATTATGTCGATTCATTGGCGGCGCTTCATATCCAATCCGGAACCGTCATTCTCGGCGACAGTGCGACCAACGGCACGCTCATCATCCGCCGCGGCGGAAAGATCTATGCCGAGGGGACAAAAACGGAACCGATCGTCTTCACCTCCTC
>CAZRWF010000112.1:1613-7536 GCA_964603685.1 uncultured Chitinophagaceae bacterium | reverse complement strand
ATGTCGATCGTCGTAATGCCGTGCTGCGGTACGGTGTACCGGATGGTGGTGGCGGGATTGAACGGATTGGGATAGTTTTGGAACAGTTCGGTGGTGGTCGGAACAACGCCGGTTTCGATCTGAAATTCCGACGGTTGAAAAACAAACGCATCCCGTGAACTGAAAGGCGGAGTGTAGATTAATTGAAATTCGCCGGTGTCGCTTAAAAATTGCGGCGACATATATCGGGGATATACATAGGCAAGAATCGGGATCGTATCCCGTAGCAGTGAGGATCCGTTTAATGCCGGGGCTAAGTTTATTCCGCCTTGTGTCGAGTCATACCGGGTTCCTGAGGAAGAATATGTTTCGTTAAAAACATAGATGCCGTCGCTGTGCCGATTCCATTGCCGGAGTGAATTCGTGGAATTCCTTCGCGTCAGGATCACCGTCAATCGTCGCGGTGGTGTGGTGGTGGAATCATAGACCGCAAAAGGTATCGGAACAAATCCAAGAAATTCTGAGGGGAGTTTATACAGATACGCCCGCTGTGACCGTTGAACATCGGTCGTGTCGAACGAATAAGGATCGTTATCGGAAAAAATGCCGTTTGTGTCGGCATCCGTATACCCGGACTTTTTCGAAAAACGAAAACTGATCGGTGGTATGTCGGCCGGATGAACGGACGACCGGAAAAAATCCAACGGATGAAGGAAGCCGACAGAATTGAAAAAACGAAATGTCTCGGAAAAATACCGAATATCCGAAACCGCGTACTTTTGATATGATGATACGACGATATTGATACCTTCCACGGCAGGGAAAAGATGATTGTCCGAGATGGAGGGGCTCCAATAGGAAAATCGCGTATCGATCAGGGTCCGATTCTTCGACAGGTTTGTCAATCGAAAACCGACAGCGATAAAAGAGGAGTCGATCCCGCGAAGTTCGTACGTGTCGTTCGAAATTTTTCGTTTATCGGGAATAATGACGGAAAATTGCACCGAACCTTTCCCGGAAGCACGCGCCGCCAGCGCAGTTATTTTCTGGAATGGCTGCACGGCAACGACGATCGAATCGATCCAGATATTGCCGTTGCTGCCACGCACCGTAATACGTTCGGTATATGTTGGTGCCGTGTGATCGCCCGGAATTGAAAAACCGAGATATCGGCCGGGTGTCCACGGATCGTACGGCACTGTTTTGCTGCTGTTCGGTGCGAGGGAATCGAGAATCAACACTCCGTAATTATTCTCATAGGTCGGACGAACTTCCACATAGGGAATGGAAAATGTGTTGGGATTATTGACCGTCACTCTCAACCGTATTTGTTCGCCGGGATTTGCAACTCCATCTTTGTTGAGATGATCGGAAACGATCACGGCATCGCTCAGCGAAATATTTGAGCGGGGGATGTTGGTGAGAAGATCTTTCCAGACCGCAGAAGTGGAATCTGCCTCCTTTGTCCGTGCCGTGATCGAAAGAGGATACGGAGAAACCGGAAGAGTGAATGTCCGTGAAAAGATGCCGTCCGCTGCTGTTTTATCACCGTTCAATCCATTGTCGTACAGAACCGACGTGAGCAGTGTCGCACCGTTGTGCTCTTCGATCAGATCGATCTCCATCGATGCAGCGTTAATCGGTGTTCCATCGATCGCAACCATGATCCGGGTAGAATCCTGATCGGTGTCGTCCGCAATGTGCACCGTCGGTTTTCGGAAGTTATTCTTGAAACGATATCTCACCGTACGGACATCTTCTTTGAGTGTCGTGACGCTGTTAAGATAATTGGCGCCCTTCGAAATGACAAAGGCAGCGTTGATGATGATCGTATCTTTTTTCTCGATTGACGTCGGTCCCGATGAGAGTACCGATCGTAAATCTTGCGGCCCCAATCCTTGAACCTGTTGAGTCCATCCGGTATTGGTTTCGGGGTCTCCGTTAAAAACGAATCGGGACGGTGTTTGTGTTACCGGATTGATATAACTGGCACCGGACTGTCCAATCTTTCCATTCAGAGCATTGTACGCGTGTTGAGCATACGATGGTGATCCGAGTGAAGGATCGAGCCAATTCATACCGGCTTTTACAAAAACAGAATATGCGTGCAGCGGCATTGGCGGGGAGGTGTTGAGAAAAAGATATCCGTTCGCCGGCGGAGTGGAACCATATCCGGACGCAGAACCATCATCTCCGTCGCCGTTGTAAAAATATCCCAAAGCCAGCGCGGAGTCGCAGCCGGCGGCATCATCGCTGGCGTATCCAATATCAGTGTCCGTCCATAATCCGAAAAAAACACTGTCATACGCCGCATCGCTTTTGTTGATGATCGTAAAACGGATGAACATGGTATTGTTCAATGGACCGGTTTCGGAAAAACCATAAAATAGAGCGTGGACTTCTATTCCCATCGGCGGCGTTGTGCCGACGAAAGAATGGTTCGCACTATTTCCGTCATTGTACACCATCCACAGTTGTTGGTCCCCGAAAAATTTCGGCTTATCGATCCCTTTTGTCCAGCGTCCGTCATTGTTCACATCACGATACGGTGCGCCGAGATCGCCCGGCCAGTCGTCATAGTCCGGATTTACACCGCCAATCGAATCTTTTTTGTTGATCTTGTAAACACGAAACCGCGGATCGGTCGGATTCGAAAGCGAATCCATCGTGTTCAAAGTTGTGTTAAAGGTTCCATGGATCGGACCGGGTTGAAATTCCGTATTATAATTTTGTACAGCAGTGCGCAGGTTTGCGGTTGGACGATGACGACCGATGATCCACAGTCCGGAGGTGAAGACGGCTGTTTTCCAACTTCCACGAGGCCAGTATAATCCAGCCGAATTGGTGCGGAGATAATCCGCATACGGTCCGGAGCTATTGATTGTGCAGAGGATGTTGTTCGCATCGAAGAATTTCCACTCTTGAATCGCGGCGCGTTTCAATGACGCAGGAGTTTCTTTCCCGGGGATTTCCGCGGCAAGGAGAGAGATGAAGAGAAAAAAAAAGGGGGGTCTCATCATGAATGTGCTCACGAATGATCTCCCCCTAATGTAACAATTCGATCGTTATCGCGCCACTGCGTCCCAGAGGATCTCGGCGACGTCGCGGACCTGCACTTTTTCCGCCGCTTCTTTCGCTTTGACGCCGTCGTTCATCATCGTCATGCAGAACGGACAGGCGGATGCTACGGTGGATGCCCCGGTGGCCAACGCCTCTTCGGTCCGCTCGATATTGATCCTCTTTCCGTGATGTTCCTCCATCCACATCCGTCCGCCGCCGGCGCCGCAGCAGAGTCCCTTGTCCTTTGTCCGCGGCATCTCCACCAGTTTTGCTCCTGCCGCTTTTAATGTATCGCGCGGCGACGCGGTGACATTGTTATATCGGGCAAGGTAACACGAATCGTGGTAGGTGACGGAAGCGGCTGTTTTTTTCTCCGGCGCGATCTTAATCTTTCCTTGTTCCACCAATCCGTTCAGAAAATCGGTATGGTGCACCACGTCGTAGTTTCCGTTAAATTGCGGATATTCTTTTTTCAGCGAATGGAAACAGTGCGGACAGGTGGTGACAATCTTCTTCACCCCGTACCGGTTGAGGTTGTCGATATTTTCCAGCATCAACGTCTGCGCAAGATATTCGTTTCCCATCCGCCGCGCCGGATCGCCGGTACATTTTTCTTCTTTCCCGAGAATCGCAAACGAAATTCCCGCATGCTGCATCAATTTGGAAAATGCAATCGTCACTTTGCGGTACCGCTGGTCGTACGCGCCGGCACAGCCGACCCAAAACAGCACGTCGTACTGCGGCTGCTCCGCCAGTTGTTTAATGTCGAGACCTTCGGTCCAATCCGCCCGGGCGGAATGCGAAAATCCCCACGGCGTGAAGTTCCGTTCCAGATTGTCGAACGTTGTCTTCAGTTCGGCAGGGAATCGCGATTCGTTCAGCACCAGCGCACGACGCATATCCACGATCTCATCGACATGTTCAATCATCACCGGACATTCATTCACGCAGGCCATGCAAGTGGTGCAGGACCATAATTCATCCTCAGTGATGTAATTGTCGAGCAACGTTTTGTTCGCGAGGTCCGGATGCTTTTCCGCGGTTCCGGCGATCATCAGCGGGGATTTTTCGGCGGTGCGGCGGCGCGTGTCCACGATAATTTTGCGGGGAGAAAGGGGCTTGCCGGTGAGATTGGCCGGACAGACCGACTCGCAACGGCCGCATTCCGTACAGGTGTAACCGTCGAGCAATTGTTTCCACGTGAGATCCTCCACATCCGCGGCGCCGAATTTTGTCAGTGTCTCATCCTGCAGGTTGATCGGTTGTAACGCCCCTTTGGGCTTTAAGGAAGAAAAGAAAACGTTCGGCACCGACGTGAGCACATGGAGGTGTTTTGAATAGGGAAGATAATTCAGAAACGCGAGCACCAGTCCGATATGCCCCCACCAGAAGACCCGTTCCAGAAGATATGTTTCGCGGCTGTAATCGAAACCCGCCATCGACGCGATGACGGACGAGACGGGAAACGACGGTCCCGCTTCATACATGGTCATGCCGATTCTCGCTGCGTTTTGGAACAATGTGGAGGTGACGATCAAAAAGATCCAGCTGAGGATCATGGCCGCATCCAGACTTCCGTGCGCATCCACTTGCAGCCGTTTCACTTTGGTGACGAACCGGCGCCAGAGCGAACCGGCCACGCCGATCATCACCAGCAGGCAAAAGATCTCTTGCGAAAAGGTGATGGCGGAATATGCCGCTCCGAGAAACGAAAAGGAAAAGTGGCCGAACAATCCTTCGATGATCGATTCCACCACCACGAGCGAAAGAGCGATGAATCCCCAGAAGATCAGCAGATGTAATGTTCCCGCCACCGGTTCGCGCAACAGCTTCGTCTGCAGGAAGGCGATCGTGAAGACATTCTTCAGCCGCGTCGGAATGTGTCCGAAGCGGTCTTCCGGCTTTCCGAGGCGGAGCGTGTCGATCAGATTTTTTGCGCTGTAGCCGAAGAACGAGATCGATGCGATGAAAAAAAGAATGAAGGAGATCTGCTGGAAGTCCATAACACATTCCTCACGCTGTATCGTCCCGGTGCGGTTATGGCCGGGAGGGAAGTTGAAGGGCAACGAATGTTTTTCGTTCCTTGATGTAATAGAGCATGCTGCCGTCCAGAAAAAACGAATCGGGGACCGGATAGGGCGTCTGTTCGTTCAGGACATCGGAATATACTTTTTTCTTTGTTCTTCTGTCAATGATGGACAGGGTGTTTTTCAATCCCTCTTCCTTCACCGGGCGTTCGGAATACCGGTTGACGACGAGGTAGTCCGTTGTGGCGATCGATGCTCCGGCGGTGAATCGATCCGGCTCCGCCGGTTGTGAGATCCGTTGTTCTTCATCGGACAACGGCGCCGGAAAGAGAAAATCGGTCTTTTCATACTGACGGTGCGGATCGAAATCCTCCGGTACGTCAGAGCGTTCATCCACGATCGTGCCGCTCTCCGGATCGATAACATAATAGAGGCGCCGTTCGAACAGGTCCTTGTATCCGATGATGCCGGAGGGATGATTCCCCCAAAAGGTCACTTCCGTGTTCCGCCACAGCTCCGTCCCGGTAGCGAGATCGACGGTGATGATCGACTTCTGCTCCGGCATGTCCGGCTTCCGGAATCCATGAAGAAAAAGTCTGTTTCCCGCCGTACCGGTCATTCCGATCCACCATTGTTCAGCAAAGTTCTTTCCCTTCCACAAAACCGTTCCGTCCGACGAACGAAGGCAAAAGAAGGCGACGGTTTTTTTTTCGGTGTCCCGTTCCTCGCCGACAATCAATCCGTTCTCCGTGAACATCATTCGCCAGAGTGTGTGGTGCGAGGAATATGACCATTTCGGTGAAAAAGCGGAGAAGAAGAACGAGCGAAAATTCATGGGGTAAAAGTAGCGGAATATG
>CAZRWF010000112.1:0-1513 GCA_964603685.1 uncultured Chitinophagaceae bacterium | reverse complement strand
GGTGAACAGATGTTGTGGTCCGTCTATAATGGATCGGACAAGTTTGCCCGGGGATTCTATCCGGCTCGCGCGGATTCGAATTTTGTTACAATGCCGTTAGAGATCCGGCAATCGGTGTATACGACGCGGAGTAATTTTTTTAACTTTCTTGACGATATGGTTATTCTGGAATTTGAGATGATCAATAAGGGACAGTTTCCGATTGATTCGCTCTTTTTCGGTTTTTGGACAGATATAGATGTTAATTCCGCCCAATGGAACGCATCCGGAATTGATACACTGCTTAATATTGCCTACACATGGACCAGCAAAGACACACTTCCTTCCGGAACGTTTCCGATCACCATTGGTTATGCATTGCTCCAGGGACCTCAGTCAGAATCGGCGGGATCAACCGGTGTTCGAGGAGACCGACAGGTTGCCAATGTAAAAAATCTTCCGATGACATCCTTCTGGAGGATCGGCGATGATTCGGGCGGAGATGAATTTTGGTGGTCGCCGCCGTATTCGATCGCATCGGCATGGAACGTTGCCCGCGGTTTGCACAAAAACGGATCGCGGTTGTTTGATTCAACGACGGGACGTTATACGAATTTTATTTTTTCGGGAGATCCGGTGACCGGGCAGGGTTGGATCGATTCATCAAAAAACCTCGGCGGAGGTGCAGGTTTTATGTTTTACTCCGGTCCGGTATCAATGTCGCCACTCGATACGCAATGGATGATGATCGCCGTGATTGCGACACTCGGCGAGAATAACAAACAGAGCATCACACAATTGCGCCAGAAAACCGCATTCCTCCGGGAAATGAGTGTTTCCGAAATTCGCGGCACGGGTTTCGAATGGAAGCCCATCGTCAACGATCCGCTCCTGCCGCGGTACCACGCGCTGCACCGCAACTATCCCAATCCGTTCAATCCCGCCACGACGATACCATTTGATGTTGCCTACGACACACATGTGATGTTGGAAATTTATAATATTGTCGGACAAAAAGTTGCCGTGCTGGTGAATAATCGTTTGCCGGCCGGTTATCATGAAGCTGTGTTTACGGCATCGGGGCTGACCAGCGGCATATATCTTTGCCGGCTGACGGTCGATTATTTTACACTCCATCAAAAGATCATGGTTCTCAAATAGGAAACACAAATGGGTCAAAATCAGATTTTGCTGATCATTCTCGGCATGGTGGTGATTGGCGTTACGATCTCCGTCGCCATCGTTCTCGTCAACGAAAATGCCGTCACGGCGAATAAAGATGCGCTGGCGGCCGATCTGATGAACATCGCTGCGAAAGCGCAGCAATATTACAATACGCCGCAATCGATGGCCGGAGGAGGCCGTTCCTATGTCGGTCTGACCGCCGATGCCGCCGGAATGTTGCGGCTGGTCTCTTCGTCGTTTTCCAACAACGGGAACGGACAATATTCGATCATCCGTCCCGGCACCGCAACGCGTGTAGTGATCCAAGGAGTCGGTAACTCCATTCTTTCGGATGGATCGTATCCCACAT
>CAZRWF010000111.1:0-7603 GCA_964603685.1 uncultured Chitinophagaceae bacterium | reverse complement strand
GTTTTTAATAAACGGCACCGCACAGAGTTCGAAAATTGTCGTACCATTTCTCCGTTACTGAAATCGTCGAGTTCAACCGTGAGATCCACCGCATTGTTGGTGAACATCAATACCGGATCGATCGATTCGCCGGTCTGCGAATTTAACGCGAGAAGATTCCATTCTCCCTTTTTGGATTGCCAACGGTGTCCGACCGTGCCGGGGGGCAGCACCGGCATATCCGTTTTTGAATCCCAGACAAATGTTTTCCATTCGGCATTTTCCACATGAGCCGTAGAATGCAGCTGACTCGCTCGCAGCAATTTTCCCGCCCGGTAGGAACCGTTTTTTTGCCGTTCCAATTGCACCAAAAACGGCGCATCACTGAACCGCTGCAGGTATTGAAGAAAATACGGAACCTGTTTTTTGATGTAATATTCTCTCAACAGCACATGATTCACCGCCATCCAAAATGCACCGTCCTGTCCCTGATGGATCGGGAACCATTCATCGGCCACTTTCGATGTTTGGGAAAAGTCGGGAGAAAAAACCGCTACTTTCGTTCCGCGATGACGCGCTTCCACCAAAAAGTGCGAATCAGGCGTTCGGGTCATCAACACGTTCGATCCAACCGTTGCGATGTATTTGGAATTATACCAGTCCGCACTCTCCGCCACATCGGTCTGCTCACCCCACACTTCCGGTGAAGCGGGGGGAAGATCGCAATACCAATCATAGAAAGACATGCTGACGCCTCCCATCAGTTGCATCAAACGGGAACCTCCGGCATAACTGAGCATAGACATGGCGGGTATCGGTGAAAATCCGATGATCCGGTCCGATCCGTGTTCCAACACCGTATAGATGTTCGCAATCGCCATGATCTCGTTCGCTTCGTCCCAGGACAATCGGCGAAATCCTCCTTTACCGCGAGAGCGGTGTAACGCAGCCCGTTTTTCCGGATCCGTGACGATGGAGCGCCACGCTTCCAGATTATCCTCCGGAAATGCCGCCTTTGCTTCCTGCCACAGGTCTGCCAGCACACCGCGGATGTACGGATATTTTACGCGAATGGGACTGTACAAATACCAGGAATAGGAAATTCCCCGCTGGCATCCGCGCGGTTCGTACGGAGGAATTTCCTGATTCTGCAGCACCGGATAATCGAGTGCCTGCATCTCCCACGTGACGATTCCTCCTTTGACGAAAATATTCCAGCTGCAGGAACCGGTACAATTGACACCGTGCGTGCTTCGTACCACTTTGTCATACTGCCATCGATTCCGGTAAAACTCTTCCCAGCTACGTTGGTTCGGTGCGAACAGATCTTTGATCCAGGCCATATCGTTAATTCCCCGAGGATGTTTGTTTTTTTCCTGCGGCGGCATAGAGCGCGACGATCGCACCGCTCAGTCCGGCTGCCGCAAATACGGCAAGCAGGTGAAAAGAAAATTCGGCGCCGATGGCGGTGCGCGGTGCTTGCGCGAGATACGCCGCAACGTGCAGCGCTTCCTGTGCCGTCACCGGATGCGTCCGGTAATGCGGTTCCATCACCTTGTATGATGCTTTTTCAATTGCGGAAATAAGCGCCACTTCTCCCAGTTTTCCGGCCGTGGAGGACAAGTCCGGTCCCAGTGTTCCTCCCAATCCGTTCACGACATGACAGGCGCTGCAATTCATTCCGCCGTTGTGGAAACGTCGCCGACCCCAGAACAAATCGTATCCGGCGGATACATCGGGCGGAGCAAGCAAAGCGCGTCGGGAAAGGATCAGACGTTGTTCTTCTGCCGCCAAACGCATCTTCAGTGAATCATCCTTCATCAGCAAAACAATGCCGGCGATCACCGCATCACTCATCGTTCCGACCTCTTTTTCCATTTTTTTTACAGCTTTTGTCAAATCATCCGCACTCCAATTGATCGATATGATGAGGTCCGGACCTTTCAGCTTTCCCCCGCCGATCGTATGACAGGAGGAACATTCACGCACGAATTTTTTTGCTGCCGGATCATCGATCATCACTGCCGAGCTCTGACTCGTGGAGTCCATCGTTCGTTGTGCCTGAACCGGGAAAAAAAGCCCGAATCCGAATAAAAAGACAAGAACTGAGCGCATCATCATTCCATTTAAATAGTTGACAGGTTATTCGGATATTTTTATCCGTTATCTCGATGCAAATGGAGATAAATTTGTCCGATAACAGATACAAGGGATGTGCCAACGGAGCCGGTGAGATCTGTGTAAAATCGCATGCAGGAATTTCATTTCAGAGAAAACGGTATGGAATGAAAACTCCGATTTTTCTTATTCATTGAATGAACCGTACGGTATTCCTAAAAAATGCAATGTAAAACAGACTCTTTTTTATGATTGCGACGATTGTATTCTGCTTGAGGCCACTCGTGCTGATATACCGTTGTGTTTACAATTGCGGGAGACTCGCCACTATTGGCATTAAGATTGCAGGTATTCGGACAAATCACTCCGAGTTGACCGGTCTTCATCGACACGCAACGATATGACCGTCATCCGTTAGGGTGTGTCGGGAAACGGACACGCCTGCCGATGTTTGCAAAGGAGAATGTTCCGGCATGTCGCATGCTCCGTTCATCCTTTGTTTCGTGATCGGAGCATTCACTTTTTAAAGTGGTGAACAACATGAACGACATTCCCAATCGGTATCTCGCACTCATGACTCGGTTTCCGGAAGTGGGGAAAGCGTACGAATCTCTGGGGGATGCGGTGCACGCGGCCGGCCCGTTGGATGAACGGACAAGGGCATTGGTGAAAATTGCCGTTTCAACAGGTGCGCGGGTCGACGGTGCCGTTCATTCACATGTACGGAAGGCGCGGAACGTCGACGTGACGTACGAAGAAATGGTTCACGTC
This sequence comes from uncultured Chitinophagaceae bacterium, assembly GCA_964603685.1. Lineage (GTDB taxonomy): Bacteria > Bacteroidota > Ignavibacteria > UBA10030 > UBA8401 > UBA8401. The sequence continues at coordinate 4,735 of CAZRWF010000111.1, read as the reverse complement.
GTCCTTCTCTCCCTGCCGACAATCGGTTTTCCTGCGATGATGTCCGCACTGAAAGCGGTGGACGACATCATGCGTCCGGACAACAACTCAGGAGAGCGCTCATGACCGTAATCGAATGGCTTCTCAGCATCACAACTGCCGGCATTGCATTCCTCTATTCCTCGATCGGTCATGCCGGCGCCTCCGGTTATATCGCACTTTTGGCGTTCACAGAAACTTCGGCGGATGAATTAAGGTCCGGCGCACTTTTGCTGAACATTCTTGTCTCCGTTGTCACCTCCGTTCAATTTCTTCGAAGCGGGCATTGGTCCGGCAGGCTTTTTGTGCCGTGCGCTCTTTCTTCTGTTCCGTTGGCAGCTCTCGGCGGTACGATCACGCTCCCTCCAACATTGATACACACGATCATCGGACTTGTGCTCGTATATTCTGCATTGTATTTCACCGTTAAACCACGAGAATCCGATCACATTACGGAACCGTCCGGTACGGTACTGTTTTTTCTCGGTGGAGCCATCGGTTTTTTGTCCGGTTTGATTGGGGTCGGCGGAGGCATTTTCCTGACGCCGCTGCTGATTTTATTTCGATGGTCCAAGACAAAAACCGCTGCGGGGGTCTCCTCCCTCTTCATCCTGTTCAATTCATTCTCTGCGTTGGCAGGAGTAGCGTACGGCGGCGGTATCCATTTTTCATCATATCTTCCCTCCATGGCCGTTGCGGCGCTGATCGGCGGAGGCATCGGAGCAAATATGGGAAGCGGCCGGTTTCCCGTGACGGCAATGAAACGGATTTTGGCCGTTGTGTTGACGTTTGCCGGAGGGAAACTTATTCTCTTATGAAAACATTCGTCGACAGCTTCGGCAGGCACCACACGTATCTCCGCATCTCGGTGACCGATGCCTGTAACATGCGGTGCACATACTGCGATCCCTCACGTACCGGACGATTTACAAACGATCGGCTCTTGACAATGGAAGAGATTTTGTTCCTCGCCCGATTATTCGTTACTGATCACGGTATTACAAAAATCCGAGTGACCGGCGGTGAACCGATGGTCCGAAAAGATATATGGCCATTCTTCCGTGGGTTGGCGGAATTGAAAAATTCATTTCCATTGTCGGTAGGAATAACCACCAACGGAACGCTGTTGCTCGAACATCTCTCTTCACTCCGGATGTTCGGACTCGATGCTCTCAACATCAGCATCGATTCGTTGGAAAGGGACCGTTATGCCTCAATCACGGGGATGGATGCACTTCCGCGAGTGTTGGAAACTTTTCGGCAAGCGAATACGATGGGATTCCATTCCGTAAAAGCGAATGTCGTGATTATGCGGGGCGTGAACGACCAAGAGATTCCGGCATTCATCCGTTTTGCTGCGGAGCATTCAGTGACCGTACGTTTCATTGAATATATGCCGTTCGCACAAAACAAATGGGAAACGGAGCGATTTCTGGACTACCGGTCCATGAAACGTCTTGCGGATACGGAAACCGCATTGATTCCGATGGCATACCAGCCACACTCTGTTTCAAAAGATTTTCGCATCGCGGGAACGAACGGAATGGTCAGTTTCATCTCATCCGTCTCCGAACATTTTTGCGGCGGCTGTAATCGCCTGCGGTTGACGGCGGACGGTCGGCTCCGCACTTGTCTCTTCGCTTTGCCGGAAATGGAAACGGACCTGCGTTCTCTTCTTCGCAGCGGCCGATGTTCCGATGCGCACATCATCGCCGCAGTGCAACACGCATTATATCATAAATGGAAACGGCACCCGGAAACGGAAACTCTGCTTTCCACTCAGAAATCCGTCATGCGTGCCATTGGAGGGTAATATGGAGTTGACACATCTTGATGCCAACAACACAGCCGTCATGGTGGATGTCGGGAACAAACCGGTCACCCGCCGCACCGCCACCGCAACAGCTGCCGTGTTGCCTGGCGCGGAAGTTCTCCACCTCATTCGCAGCGGATCAATTCCGAAAGGTGATGTTCTCACTGTCGCCCGATTGGCGGGAATCCAAGCGGCGAAACGGACTTCCGATTTAATCCCTTTGTGTCATCCGTTGAATATCTCATCAGCAGATGTGCGCATCGCGTTTGATGACGATCGTCACGCCGTGATCATTACTGCTTTTGTTGCCACCATCGGACAAACAGGCGCGGAAATGGAGGCGTTAACTGCCGCCGGTATTGCCGCACTGACAATCTATGACATGTGTAAATCAGCTAATAAATCGATCATCATCACCGACGTCCGATTGCTGGAAAAAACCGGCGGCAACAGCGGAGATTATTATGCCCGATAACAAGTACACCGAAGGACGGATCGTGGCAATCTCCGTCAGCAAACGGAAAGGGATTCCCAAAACGAATGTTCATTCCGTCCACCTCATTGAAAATTTCGGACTGGAAGGAGATGTCCACGGCGGAAATTGGCATCGTCAGGTCAGTTTTCTGGCCTTGGAGAGCATCGATTCGATGAGAGAGAAAGGATTGCCGCATCTCCGGCCGGGAGCCTTCGCCGAAAATATTACCACTGAATTCATTGACATTCCGCACCTGTCGGTCGGAGCCCGTGTCCGGATCGGTCCGGACGCAGAGTTGGAGATCACACAAATCGGCAAAGAGTGCCATGACAAATGTGCGATCTTCTTCAAGGTCGGAGATTGTGTAATGCCGCGGGAGGGAATTTTCGCCAAGGTCATTGCCGGCGGCGACATTCGGGTTGGAGACCGTGTGACGGTCAAGCCGAATGCCGAATGGAATGCGGAGGCGGCGGCATGATCTCTTTTGCGGAGGCAGTTCGGATCGTAGAACGGGAATATGCGTCCTTGCCGCACCGCATCGTGAATGTACCGCTCACCGATGCGGTCGGACGTACTTTCGTCGAAGATGTCGTAACAGATACACCGCTTCCTCCTTTCACCAATGCGGCAGTGGACGGAATAGCCATTCGTTTTGCGGAAGATCGTACAACGTGGTCGATCATCGCTGAAATCACCGCCGGTCATTTTCGAGAGATACTCCTTCGGGAGGACGAAGGTATCAAGATAATGACCGGCGCAAAGCTGCCGGAGAATGTCGACACGGTCATTCCGGTGGAGGATATAGTGACTCAAAGGACGCATGTTCGGCTTCGTCCGGGTGCGGTGTATCGAAAAGGAATGAATACGCGGTTACGATGCGAAGATATGGAAAAAGGTGCTATTGCAGTGAGAGCAGGCGACGCCATCACCTCTTCCGTCATACCGTTGCTCGCCGCATGCGGAAAAGAGACGGTGACGGTCCACGCACCGTGGACAGCCGCCATCGTCACCACCGGTGATGAATTAATTCCCCACGGTTCGCTACCGGTAGCCGACAAGATCCGGGCCACCAATCGTCCGATGCTGATCGCCGTTGTTGCACAGGCCGGGATCACTCCGGCAGATTATGGAATCGTAAACGACGACCATGGTGCGATCACGGATGTTCTGTCCGCCCTATTGAAGAACAATACCGATGATTTTATTATCACGACCGGAGGGATCTCTGTCGGCACGCGCGATCTTCTCCGATCGGTCCTTCATGATTTGGGAGCGGAGGAATTATTTTGGCGGGTGAACATGAAACCGGGCAAACCGGTAATGTTCTCACGGTGGAATTCGGGCAGTAGGAAAAAATTAATCGTCTCACTTCCCGGAAATCCGCTTTCTGCTTTCGTCACCTGGAGGACGCTTTTTGCCCCAATTTTTGCGACCTCGGTTCCGAACGCCGTGACGGCGATTTTCACCTCTTCTTATTCAAAAAAAGACGCAAAAAAACATTTCGTGTGCGGATGTTGGGAACACGACACAATGACCGGAATGCCCGCCGTCCGTCTTGCAGGTTCGCAGTCGTCCGGCGGCATGTCGACCCTCGCGCGAACACAATGTCTTATCATCATTCCGGAAGATATTCGCGAACTGCCAACGGGAGCACACGTCCAATGTATCCCTCTGTGACAGGCATTCTCATGGCCGGCGGAAAAAGCACCCGGATGGGACGTAACAAAGCGTTGTTGACACTTAACGGAAAGACAATGGCGGAACGCGGCATCACATTATTGACCGAACTGTTTCCGACCATTGCGGTTAATTCCAATTCTCCGGAGTTATTCGCATCACTCGGTGTTCCGGTCTTTCCGGATCTGATGCCCGATGCAGGTCCACTGAGCGGTATTCACGCGGCATTGTCTTACGTCGCCGCCGGAAAAGTGTTCGTGCTGGGTTGCGACATTCCGTTGATGACCGCCGATGTAATCAGAGCGATTGTGGAATTTCCCGCCGACAATCCGGTGGTGATCGCTCGCGGCGATGGATATCTCCAACCATTGTGCGGTCTCTACGATACCAGGATCGCCGGGACGGTTGCGCATATGATCGAACAGAGAAATCCGATGAATGAAATGCAACAAAGCTGTGGATTGTTGGATCTGACACACAGGGTCGCGACAACAATCATTCCCATCGAAGAAGTCTGTCCCACATACCGGCCGGGAACGTTTTTTAACATGAATAGACCAGAAGAGTATCGTGAGATCCTGGAGCGGTTGAGTCGTGATTGATTGAACAGGTAAAATGGCCGGTCGGCAACTCGATTTAAAAAAGCACGGGGACGGTCAACACACCATCCCCGATTTCCTTCCGAATCTTGAATCCCTCATTCCTTATAGATCGTCACGCCATAATGCGACCGGTCTTGCGGCGGATCGTCA
>CAZRWF010000110.1:0-7788 GCA_964603685.1 uncultured Chitinophagaceae bacterium | reverse complement strand
CGCGGAGCCAGAAATCCCGATCTTTGGATCGGGATTTTCGCTTTCACCGGTTTTTCACACAATAAGCGTTTCATAGGGAAACTTATGAAACGCTTATTGCTTTTTTTACCCTTCAACTTCCATGAGGTGTACAATGGACACACGAACGATTTATATCACACAGACCGATTACTCACGATTGGAGCAGCTTTTGGATAATCCCGTCCTGAAACGGGAACAGGGCGCGATGCGCACGCTGGTCTCGGAGATGCAGCGTGCGGTGATCGTTCCATCACGGGAGATTCCCTCCGATGTTGTAACGATGCACTCGCGCGTAAATGTGCGCGACCGTGCCACGGGTGAGGAGTCGACCATCACGTTGGTGTTTCCGAAAGAGGCAAGTTTGGATGACGGCAAAATATCCGTCCTTGCTCCGGTCGGCATGGCGTTGTTGGGATATCGGGTCGGCGATTCGGTGACCTGGGAAGTCCCTTCCGGAACAAAAACCTTTGAGATCTCCGGTATTGAATATCAACCGGAGGCGGCGGGGGATTTTCACCGATAACACTCCGTACGGAAATCAATATTTCCTCAACAAAAAATCCCAATCAGCAACGGTTGGGATTTTTTATTTCGTGCTATCGGATGATCATGAGATCCGATGGAATAAAACGTCGTTCCGAAATATTGTCCGTCTCATTCCGAGACGACCCGGCGGGCGCTGCCCGTAACCATGATTCGCGCCTGTTTCTCTTTACGACAAAAAAAGAGGTGATGGTGATATTAAAAACAGTACGGTAAAAAGTTTGTTCCGCCGTGCAATACGATGCACAGTGGAAATTACGCGGACCCAGTTTGATTGAAATGCTCATCACCTTCATACACGAACGACATTGCAGGTTCTGTCAATGGAGAATGTATTATAGAGATCCGAGGTGTTTTTTTTAAACTTTTTTCATCGTTTGGTCCATCAACGGTATGTTTTAATTTCGGAATGTTTTAACACAGGATTCCTTCGTGACCATTTTTACAATCTCAGTAACGCTTCGTCTGAAATAATCACGACGTGCATTGTCATGACCTTTTTCCCTACGGTTACACACTCCGTTTGGGTACAAAAGAAGGAAAAAGCTCTAATTCCTGCTACAGATGTTCGCCTCATTTCGAATCCTCACCGCGTAAACCTATCGCATCGTTTTATCCCGCTATGACGATGGTCGTCGCTATGACCGTTTTCAATTTGTCCGGAATTAATCCCAAAAGATCGTCTGTTTATCCCTCCCGTGTTGACTCTTGGTGAAGCCGTACCTAACTTTTGTCAAATATTCCATCACAGCTTCTATTGACAAACTTTATTTTCAGAGCGAGGTGTTATGAACAAATTTTTACGAATGCCGGTATTGTTTTGTTGTATTGTGATTGTCGGGACTACCGTTCCCGCATTTGCTCAAATAGAATCGGTACAATTTGTTAACGGTACAACAGAACTTGCCGCTTCATTCATGCGGCCGCCCGGAAACTCCATGGTACCGGCGGTGGTCATCGTTCATGGATCCGGAGCCAGCAGCCGAAAAAATGCATGGACCGATGCGTATGCCAAAGCCCTGCGCGACAGGGGGATAGCCGTTTTGTATCCGGATAAACGTGGAAGCGGAGCATCTAAGGGATCTTGGCAATCCTCATCGTTCGAAGACTTGGCCGGTGACGCAAGCGCGGGAATCCGTTTCCTCCGTTCGCTTCCCAACATCGATACTGCCCGGATTGGTGTGATCGCATTCAGTCAGGGAGGGTATGTTGCTTCCATCCTCGCCGTCCGTGAGCCGATGTGCAAATTTACGATCGTTGTTTCGGGAGGTACCGCAACGCTTTTGGAACAGACAGTGAACGAACTGGAACTTGAAGCGAAAAAAGGCGGCGTGACAATAGATGCAAGTATGTCATCCGCACTCCGTTCGGTGTATAAAAAAGCCTATGGATTTGCCACAACGGGAAACGGCTGGGATGCGCTTCAGGATACTCTTTCCGTCATTCAGAAAACAAATCCAGTATTGGCCCAAGGGCTGCGTACAATGCCAAGGGATTCTACTATATGGGTGTGGAATTGGATTCGAGCCGTTGGGGATTTCGATCCAATCCCCTATTGGGAACAAAACCGCAAGCCCGCGCTCTTGATCTATGGCGGAAAGGATACACAGGTGATGACCGCGGGCAGCATTCAGCGGATCACACAATTAAGTCCTGCCGCCATGAGCAATATTTCTGTGCATTACTTTGGTGGAAACGGACATACGCTTTACCGCGATGATTGTTTGGATTTCATCAAGCGGTGGATTGAAGACAAAGGCGTCAACTAGCTCGACATCGAACATTTCGATTACGCTTTGACAGATCGGCGCAGTGTTCGCGGGTGAGATATTTTCACACCAAACAATCGAAGAAATCCGCCACCGCAAGGTGGCGGTTTTTGTTTTAAATCCAGCAATGAAACGGTTCTATTAAAAACGCAATGGATTAATCAAAGCCATTCATGAACAACCTCCCGACCGCTGCCGCAAAAAATACGCTTGCACCAGTTGCAATTGATGACATCGAAAGAGGTGAAGGGGTAAAGACGAAGAGACAAGAAACAATATTGTCGCGTCGCAGAACGCTTTCCACGGTAGAAACTATCCCGTCAAAATTTTCCGACATATTTTTCATTTTTTAAAACGTTCATCGTCATGTGAAGAAATATCGTGACTCCTGTTCGTCCAATAGACATCCGGAACTGTGTCATATCAAAAAACGTTTTGAAACACGTATTGATCTCCAGTTGAACGATTCTGTGTCAGATTAAATTTTTTTTATGATCTGCAACAGTGAAATAACTTCTTCGTATTTTCGACAGATTTTTTTAAAACCACCATCGGTGTTGATTTATTCTACACCCATTTTGCCATCTACATTGAATTGAACATCAATGAAATTTTTCACTCTCTCCCGCGTTGTGCTTATTGTTTCCTTTTTATTCTCGTCCGCTGCATTGGCACAGGAGTCGACAACGTTTCGTTATGATCCGCGCGAACACCGATCAAAATATGCCGATCTGCTTTCGCCCTCCCCGTCCTCTGTCGAACGCGGAACCATGGGGGTCGAACCGGGATGGGATTCCCGATTTACGGTTCCCGGTGTCGTCCACGGTCCGCTCTTTGCCCTGGCGACCGACGGAGTGAATCTGTATGTCGGCGGACAATTCTCCGCTGCCGGAGGAGTCCGGGCGAACAACGTCGCCAAATGGGATGGCGTGCGATGGTCGTCGATCGGCACCGGAAACGAGAACGGCGTCAACGGTACGGTGGAAGGGATCACCTTTCTGAACGGCAAACTCTATGTGGGTGGTCAGATTTCAAAAGCCGGCACGCGGCCGGTGAACGGTATTGCGGTGTGGGACGGGGTGCAATGGAGCGGATTAGGTAACGATTCGCTCAACGGCGTACGGGACACGAGCTTCGTCGGCGAGCAGGTATTTTATTCTCCCGGACACGTTTATGCGGTCGGTCAACATCAGAATCTCGTGATGATCGGCGGAAGATTTAAACTTGCCGGAACAACTGTCTCGAACGGAGTAGCGGCGTGGAATACCGTGACCAACAGCTGGGTTTCCCTGCAGACCGGATTGCGCAGTCCTTATGAAGGGGATCAGGTCTACGCATTTTCGTTCGCCTCGGCCGGCGATACGCTCTATGTGGGAGGAAAATTTTTTATGGCGGGAAATGTTCCGGCGAAAAACATCGCACAATGGACCGGCACTTCGTGGAGCGAGGTAGGGGGAGGAGCCAACAATTGGGTGATGGATATTACCGTCGACTCTGCGCGGCGGCTGTATGTGGGAGGACATTTCGATACGGTCGGCACCACACGCGTGCGCGGTGTGGCACGGTGGGACGGATCATCATGGTCCACCTTCGGTACGGGAATCGATCCTTCGACGCCGTCGTATTTTCCGGTTGTGCGGGCGATCCGCGTAATCGACGGGTCGGTGTATGTGGGAGGATATTTTCTGGAAGCGGGAACCACCGCCGTGCGCAGTGTTGCGCGGTGGAACGGTTCATCGTGGCAAACGATGACTACCGGCGCGAACAATGTCGGGAGCCCGTTTACTTCCACCATCAATACGATGGAAGTGATCGGTTCGACATTATTCGTCGGAGGATATCATAACAGCGTCGATTCGCTCACGGTCAGCGCCGTTTCCGCGTGGAACCATCACACGCAATCCTGGTCCGCACTGAATGACGGATCAGGGTCGATGGGAATTTACGGCGGCGGTGTGGAGGTACTCACGGCGACACCGGCAGGAACATATGCCGGGGGCGATTTCCGGATTGCCGGAGGAAAACAGATCAACAGGATCGCCCGATGGAACGGAACGGTTTGGTCCGCCGTGGGGAGCGGACCGACCAACGGCGTGAACGGATATGTGAATGCCATCGCCGTGGACGGGGATTCGATCTACATCGGCGGAGGATTTTCCATTGCCGGTTCGGTACAAACGTTTCATGTGGCGTATTGGAACGGTACGGAATGGAAAGGGACCGGCTTCGGTGTGGGGGGAGTCTCCGGTGCAAAGGTGAACGCCGTCGTAAAACATGGCCGGCACATCTATGTAGGGGGATATTTTTCCGTAGCGGGGGATATGGATGATCCGTTCCGAGCAGCGATGTCCGTGGCGCGATTCAATTTGGATACCGAACGATGGGAGCCATTAGGGGGCGGGATCGAATCCTCCTCCGGAGTACCCGGCACGGTCTATTCGTTGGTCCGCCATAACGGAAAATTGTATGCCGGGGGATCGTTCTCGTATGCCGGTCTCAATCCCGCCACCAATGTCGCGGTGTGGAATGATACGGCGTGGACCTATGTCGGTCCTGCTCACGTCAAAGGGATTACCGGCGTGGTGATTTCTCTGGCGTCGACGGAGCAAGGAATTACGGCGGGCGGACGATTTTCCGGGATCGGCGAGCGGGTATCGCTTGCACGGTGGAACGGTTCAGACTGGATGCCGATGCTTTCCCCGATGTCTTACAAAAACGGACAAGGAATCGTCCTTGATGTTCAGTATCACCACGGCCGGTATTATGTCGGCGGGCAGTTCGACAATATCGGCGGAGCGCCGGTATCGAATCTGGCAGTGATCGACGGAGATTCGTGGATCGATCTTGGCATCGGTTTGGACGGTCCGGTGTATGCGGCGGCGGCGAAAAATGACCGACTGATGATCGGAGGAACGTTTACCATGGTCGGAGGAATTCCTTCCGTTTCGGTCGGGGAATTTTCGGGTATTCCGACGGCCGTGCCGAAGAAGCCGGTTTCGTTCCCTTCGGCATTTCACCTTCATCAGAATTATCCGAATCCCTTCAATCCGAGCACCACGATCGGGTTTACGCTTCCTGTTTCAGGGCACACCACCGTGAACGTTTACGATCTGATCGGAAGGGAAGTCGCAACACTCGTGAACGGCTACCGTGAGGCAGGCACTCTTCATCGTGTTCCGTTTCATGCGTCGTTTCTTCCTTCCGGGATCTATATCGTACGGCTCTCTTCCGGCGGAAAATCAGAATCGCGAAAGATGGTGTTGATGAAGTAACGAATACTTTTGCCGTTTCACCTCCGAACCACCTCCAACCTTTGTTCTCGGAAACCGTCACATTCTTGTGGCGGTTTTTTTTTCGACACACCGGATCATTGTCTGAGCGACCGCGATTGATAAATCGATGAGGTATTGACATCCCACTCAACGCTGCATCCATACACTCCATCCGTTCGCACGTTCCTTCACCAACCGCATATTCTTCATTGGACGTTCATCGGAGGATGTTTCCGGAGCATCAATTGACTGTTTGCTCCGCCTTCTTCCGGATATTCCGGTTTGCTGACCGAAAAAGGGGAGAGAATTCCCGAATTGGAGGCATTCTCGTTACGTTGTTCGCACATCCAGCGAATACTGCCATTTCAGATTCATTCACTGCGGATCAACACGGCAGCGAACGAGTACTAGTACTCTCAGAATAAAGTGATCATACCCCTATCTAACTCGGCTTTATTGGTCCATATTGAAATAGTGACACATTACTAATATCGGGAAGGTGCAGAATGAAATTGATGATCGTGGACGACAGTGAGGCCATGCGGAAGATGATACGGAGTGTCGTCGCCGGACCGGCGGATACCGTGAGCGAATGTTCGGACGGGAACGAAGTGGTGAAAATGTTCCGCGCGACGTTGCCGGATGTGGTGTTGATGGACCTTCAGATGCCGATTATCAACGGGATCGCCGCAACGAGGGATTTGATAAAAGAATATCCCCAGGCAAACGTGATCATCGTTTCCAATTTTGTCGACCAGGAATTCCGCGACGAAGCGAAGAACGCAGGCGCACGTTCATATTTTTCCAAAGAAGAGTTGATACCATTACAGCAATTCATCCATCAATAACCTCAGGAGCATCAATGAAGAAGTTCGATTCTGTCGCATCCCTCTGCGTCACGATATTCATTTTCGCGGCAGCATCGGTGAGTCTGGCGATCGCACAAACACCGACGATCAGTTCGTTTTCCCCGACCTCCGGAATTTCCGGATCGTCGGTGGTAATTACCGGGACGAATTTCAGCGGTACCGCCTCCAGTAACATTGTCAGTTTCGGCGGCGCCAGAGCGAGTGTCACCGCGGCGTCGACAACACAATTGACCGTCACCGTTCCGGCCGGTGCCACGTATCAACCGATCACCGTGGTGGTCGGCGGAAAAACCGCGGCGTCGGCGAAACCGTTCCATCTGAAATTTTCGTCGAACGAAGTGATCGACGCCAACTCGTTCGCCGCCGTTTCGACGTTTAACGCGTCGCCGACCGCCGTCACACCGCTGCTGTTCGATGTCGATCGCGACGGGAAATCCGACCTTGTTGTCCCTTTTTCGGCGGCGGGAATTTCGGCGCTCCCCAATTCCACCAGCAGCAACAGCGTCAGTTTTGACACAAAGTGGGATTATTTCGTCACCGATAATTCTCATACCGGCGGTGCCTTCGGCGATCTGACGGGAGACGGGTTTATGGAAACGGTCACGGCCGCCTCCGCCGATGCCCGCATTTCGGTGTTTCATAACAACAACGGTTCCCCGAACTATATCGGATTCGATCGTTTTAATACGAAGACGACCATCTCCACCGGCGGGTCGCCGGATAAAATCGCCGTCGGCGATCTGGACGGGGACGGATACAACGATATTCTTTTTTCCCACACGTCACTGGATACGATCTCCATACTGCGTCACACCGGCACCTCCGGAACCGTTTCCGGTTCCACGTTCGGCACGCGGGTGAATTATTTTGCCGGATCGAACGTCTCCTCCGTGGCCATTCGCGACATTGACGGCGACGGGAAACCGGATATTATCTTTGCCCGATTGACCGACAGTACCGTAAACGTGATGCGGAACGTGAGCACCGCCGGCACGATTGACGGTTCTTCATTTGAAGCAAAGGTCGGATTTACCGTGATGAAAGATCCGTACAAAATGGCGATCGGCGACCTGGACAGGGACGGAAAACCCGAGATCGCGGTCGTCAACGCAGCGAGCGATAATTTTTCCGTTCTGCGGAATACCGGCTCATCGGGAACGATCAACAGTTCTTCGTTTGCGGCACGGGTTAATTTCACCACGGGAGCATCTCCGCGCGGGATCGACATCGGCGATCTGGACGGCGACGGCAAGCTCGACATCGCGACAGGAAGTTATACCGATAAAAATGTTTCCGTCTTTAAAAACACCAGCA
>CAZRWF010000109.1:0-7950 GCA_964603685.1 uncultured Chitinophagaceae bacterium | reverse complement strand
AACCGTCAAGAAGTTCGTTGCATCGTCTTCATCAACCTACGCATTATCGGTCACCGCCACAAACGGCAGCGTCACCAAAACACCGGACAAGCAGAGCTACGAATCGGGTGAAACGGTGCAGTTGACGGCGACCGCGAATGCCGGATACGCATTCACCGGCTGGAGCGGCGATACGAACGCAACGACCAATCCGATCTCCGTGAAAATGTATAAAAACCGGACGATCACGGCGAATTTCAAACCGACATATACGTTAAATGTCACCTCCCTCCATGGAACAGTCGAGATATTTCCGGAGAAGGAGAAATATATAGCCGGAGAATTGGTGATTCTCCATGTTGTCTCCAATGACGGTTATGTCTTCACCGGTTGGAGCGGCGACACGGTCGGCACGATTCAGGCAAGGGGACTCTCTATGACTTCCAATAAAACGATCGTGGCGAATTTTGCACCGAGGCCGACACCGCACCCCTGGACGCATCTCGGCACGCCCGGATTTGCCGGCATCGGCGGTTCTCAATCATCGATGAAGATCGATAATAACATTGTCTATATCGCGTATCGCGATCATTCCAAATCCGGAAAAATAACGGTCATGAAATATACCGGCTCCGGGTGGGCGCCGGTAGGAGATCCGGGTTTTTCCGATGGTGCCATCGGAAGTCCGGTCCTGGAATTCTCCAACGGTATTCCGTATGTCGTCTATCGGGACAACAGTAAATCGCAAAACCTGGTGATGAAAAAATACAACGGAAGTTTTTGGGAAACGGTAGGAGCAAATGTGGTTGCCAACGAAGGAAACAGATTCCATCGTGCGATCGTGGTCAACCAGACACCGTATGTTGCCTACGCAAGAAGAGAAGGGTCGACAAACGATGTTGTGGTAAAAACGTATGATGGAGAGAAATGGAATACGTTGGGAAGTTCTCCGATCTCCGCCGGTCGCGTGGAACATCTCTCCGTCGCAATGCACAATGGCGAACTCCATCTGGCGTATGTGGATATAGCCAACGGCGCCAAAGCCACGGTAAAAAAATATAATGGTTCGGACTGGGTGCCGGTGGGTACATCCGGATTTTCCGTTGCCGGTGTGAGTGACCTCACGTTACAAATCGACAATGGTATTCCTTATGTCGCATTCACCGATAGTGCGTTCGGAATTGCACCGAGAGCGACCGTGATGCGTTATCAAAATTTTGTGTGGGAAACGGTCGGCGGTGCGGGGTTTTCTGATGCGGCAGTGGCATTCACCGCCATGACGATGATGAACGGTATGCCGGTGGTTGCGTATATGGATTCTGCGTTTGGCGCGAGAGTGACGGTGAAAAAATATAATGGACTCACGTGGCAATCGGTCGGTCCGCAAGGGTTTTCCAACGGTATGCCCGGCGAATTGTCGATCGGAATTCTCAATGGCGCACCGGTGGTCGGATTTACGGAAGTTCGAGGAATACTCAGCAATCATCCGGTCGTTCTGCGGTATGTCGATCCGGGAGCAACGGGTGTCTCTCTTACTATCACCGCGCAGAACGGAACGGTGACGAAAAATCCGGACAAACAGAGTTACAATCGCGGCGAATCAGTGCAGCTGACCGCCGTGCCGAACAGCGGCTACCGCTTCACCGGCTGGAGCGGCGACACCACCGGCACCGCCAATCCGATCACGGTGTCGATGTACAAGAACCGGTCGATCGCGGCGAACTTTACGCCGGTCTCCGCCGGCTCCCAATGGAGTTATGTCGGCATGCCGGGATTTTCCTCGGGGAAAACCAGTCAGGTATCATTTGCCATGCACGAATCCACACCGTATGTAGCGTATTTTGATGAAACAAAGGGATTTAAACTTTCTGTGAAAAAATTCAATGGAACGGAATGGGTTTCCGTCGGGCCATCGACAATTACCAGCAATTCCGTAAGCTGGGTCTCTCTGATGTTCAACGGTTCAATGCCGTATGTCGCGTTCACCGACAGCGCGCAGAATAGCAAAGCGACCGTACTCAAATATGAAGGGACACAATGGGTGCCGGTCGGATCGCCGGGTTTCACTTCTTCGAAAGTGTCGGAAGTGCAATTGGCATTTGGCGGTCAAACACCCTATGTGGCATATTATAAAGATGAGGCGCAAGATGAAAAAGCAACCGTCATGATGTTTAACGGAGCGGAGTGGGTTGTGGTGGGGACGGAAGGAATCACTGAGGGTGCCGCCTATTCGCTCAAACTCATGCTTCTTGGCACCGTCCCCCATATTTCATACAAAGATGTTGCGAACGGAAACACGTTGTCCGTAAAGAGATTTACCGGAACAACGTGGGAATCAGTCGGTGGCGAAATTGTTTCGCCTGCAGAAATCTACGAAAACTCACTTGCGGTGATCAACGGAACGCTGTATGTCGGATATAGCGACGTTTCGGCTGGTTTAAAAGGTGTTGTCAAAAAATTAGAAGGGAACAATTGGGTCACCGTCGGAACAAATGGTTTTACCAGCGGAAGCATCCTTGAAATTTCACTCGCCACCGATGGGGTGAATCCATATGCGGCATACACGCAATTGGGTCAACATGGCTGGAAAGTGTCCGTCATGAAATTTAACGGCAACCAATGGGAGTTGGTCGGCGCCGAATCGTTCACTCCCGATTCGGTGTACAGTCTCAGCTTACGATTCAGCGGCACGACTCCGTACGTAGCATTCACGGACTTTGCCCAACAAAAGAATGTTTCTGTCATGAAATTCACCGGCAGCTCGACACCGGCGGCCGTTACCCTCACGACCTCGATGGTGAACGGAACGGTGACGAAAGATCCGGACAAACAAAGTTACAATCCGGGAGAACAGGTAACGCTCACCGCCGTGCCGAATGCCGGACATCAATTCACCGGATGGAGCGGCGACACCACGGCGACCGCCAATCCGATCACCGTACCGATGTATAAGAACCGGACGATCACGGCGAATACCAAAGAGACACAATGGCTGCGGCTCGGGGCGGAGGGATTTTCGTTGCCGACGCAGTACGATGTGTCACTCGAATTCAACAATTCCATTCCGTATATCTCTTATGTTGAACGAGAGAATCGTAACGTTGTCGTGATGAAATTTAATGGATCATCGTGGCAGTATGTCGGAGCTCCCGGATTTGCAAAGTCCGGTGTCTATTCTGTGCCGATCGAATTCCATAACGGTCAGCCGTATGTGGCAATCGCCAGTTTAACCGCAAATGTCGTTATAGTGATGAAATATAACGGAACTGATTGGGAAACATTCGGACAACCGGTGTTGAGTGAGTCGAGTATAGATTCCAACATCGACTTTAAATTTAACGATGGGATTCCCTACATATTCTTCAATGAGCATCACTACAACAGCGGCGACTTCTCACACGTCCCCGTGACATACAAGATGGTCAACAATCGCTGGGAGCTTCTCGGCTCGAGAAATATGACACGCGGATACAACACGGAAAATCTTACATTGGAATTCGACGGGTCGACTCCGTACCGGGGGTACAATCGCGGCACCGGTAGCGCCCTATATGAAAACACTCTTGAACGATTTAACGGTACGGAATGGGTAAACCTGAGCCCATCCAATAATTGGCTGGCCGGATCGATCATCGATTTCGAGATCAACGCCGGATATCCCTATGTTGCATTCACCCGGAATGACTCCATTCTCCTGCAGCGGTTAAATGGAAATGTCTGGGAATTTATCAGCGGCACATCGGTCACGTCCGGATTGACCTATAGAGCAAACCTCGAATTTTCCGGGACCACTCCGTACATCGCCTACGGTGAAATTGTGAACAATATCAAAGGACCGATTTCCGTGAAACGATATAACAATTCCGCATGGGAATCGGTCGGGGCTGAACGTTTTTCGGCCGGCGGCGCGTCGTCGATAAAATTCGGCTTCAGCGGCGGCACTCCGCATATTGCGTACATCGACGGAGCATACGGTGACAGAATGACCGTGATGAAATACGGCGGCATCGTAGCTCCGCCGAATCACTTCCTTCTCTCGATCCAGGGGGCGAATGGTGCGGTGACCGTCACTCCGAAAAAGGAATATTACGAAGCGGGAAGCAGCGTACAGTTGTCCGCCAAACCAAATCCGGGATACACCTTCAGCGGATGGAGCGGCGATGCCTCCGGCACGACCAATCCGATCACCGTGGTGATGGACAAAAACAAAACGATCACTGCCGGATTCACGCTCATTCCGGACTTGATCAAACTGCACGGGGTGGGGGATGTTCCGAACGACCAGGGAAAACAGGTCTTCGTCGTCTGGCGCAGCAAGGAAGAGATTCCGAACGCTCCGGCCTTCCTGAAATACAGCGTCTGGCGGAAAGACTCGTCGGTCTGGACCTTCATCGCGGAAGTCCCTTCCCGCGGCGATACGGCGTACGCCATCGTCGCGCCGACGATCTTCGACTCCACCAAATCGAAAGGATTATATCTCTCGTTCTATCAAGTGACGGGACATACGTTGCAGAATCAGTTCCTCTATACCTCCAACGTCAAAGAGGGATATTCGCTGGATAATCTCAATCCTGCCGCTCCCGCTTCACCGTCGGCATCGTTCGCCGGCGCGGATCTGGTGATCCGGTGGAAGCCGGTCACCGATGCGGACTTCCAGCACTATGCGGTGTATCGGAACACAACGCCGAACTTCAATACCAAAGGGATGACGCCGTATAAACTGACCGCCGATACGATGGTAACGGATGTCGGCGTCGGCAGTACGGTGAAGTACTATTATAAAGTGACCGCGCTCGACTTCTCCGGCAACGAAAGTGCGCCGAGTCCGGAAGTGACGAACTCTCTTACCGGTGTGGACGATCCGAACGCGATCCCGAAAGAATATGCGCTGCGGCAGAATTATCCGAATCCGTTCAATCCGCGGACGACGATTGCGTATGATCTTCCGAAAGAATCAAACGTGGTGTTGAAGGTCTATAACATGCTCGGTCAGGAGGTCGCCACGTTGGTCAACGGCTTCCATCCGGCCGGCCGGTACACGGCGACGTTCGAGGGACAGATGTTCTCATCCGGTCTGTATATCTATCGCATCACGGCGGATAAATTTACCGCCGTGAAAAAGATGAATTATGTGAAGTAACACGGTCATCGTGCTTCCACTGTTCATTCATTGCGAAAGAAGATCATGAAAACATATGTGAACATACTGATATTTCTGAGCGTCGGCATCGTTGTCGCCGCCGCTCAGGATGGAACACTCGACGGAGGATTCGGCACCTCCGGAAAAGTGACGACCGCGACCATCGGCGACGGATTCGGGATGGCGCTGCAGTCGGACGGGAAAATCGTCGTCACCGGCGGTGACGGACTTTCCGGTTACCTGACCCGCTATCTCAGCACCGGCGCGTTGGATACGGATTTTGGTACCGGCGGAACAGTCTCCGTCGGGAGTCTGTTGATCGGACGCGGCGTGGCGGTGCAGAGCGACGGGAAAATCGTGGTGACCGGGCAGGCCAGCGCAGGAATCATCGTGGCTCGTTATTCCTCCTCCGGCGCAATCGATGAAAGTTTCGGAGCCGGCGGGGTGGTGATGACCGATCTCGGCGGCGGTCCGTACGGAGCGTATAGTCTTGCCCTGCAAACGGACCAAAAAATCGTCGTGGCGGGGTACGCCGGCGATAATATCACGGTGATGCGCTATACGACCGGCGGCATGCTGGATGAAACATTCGGCACCGGCGGTGTGGTGATCACGGATATCGCCAATCAGATCGATGTGGCGCGTGATGTGGCGATCCAGTCGGACGGGAAGATCGTGGTGGCCGGCGTGGCGTACGAAGGAACGTATGCGAAATTCGTCGTCGTTCGATATACGACGACCGGTGATCTCGACGCCAGCTTCAGCTCCGACGGAATCGTGACGACGGCAATCGGCGATTACGATGCGACCGGGTACCGGCTGGCAATCCAGTCCGACAATAAAATTGTCGTAGCCGGAAATATTCTGGCGAGTTTGACCAACGGGGATGAGGACATCGCCCTGGCACGGTATAACAGCAACGGTTCGCTTGATACCGATTTCGGCACCGGCGGAAAAGTGATCACGGCGATCAACGCCCGGAAACAATTTGCCTTCGCCCTTGCGCTGCAAGCCAACGGAAAAATCGTTGTCGGCGGCGCCAGCGACAAAACGAGCGAAGGGATGCCGGACTTCGATGCGGTGCTTCTGCGATACACCACCGCGGGAGTATTGGATACGGATTTTGATACGGACGGAATTGTCTCAACGGTGTTCGCCGGCGACGAACGATTTGAAGATTTGGCCATACAATCGGACGGGAAAATTCTCGCGCTCGGCGGTACGAACGATGCCGTTACATTTACCGTAGCTCTGGCGCGGTATAATTCTACCGCTCCGGTTACCTTCACCATCACCGCCTCCGCCGGCACCGGAGGATCGATCTCCCCCTCGGGTGTTCAGAATGTCAGTTCCGGCGGCTCCCAATCGTACACCATCACCGCCAACAGCGGATACACCATCAACGACGTTCTGGTCAACGGTTCTTCGGTCGGCGCCGTTTCATCGTACAACTTCACCAACGTTACCTCCAATCAAACCATCAGTGCGTCGTTTTCGGCCACGGGAGGAGGAGGTGGCGGGGGAGGAGGAAGCGGCGACGGATCGTTGCATACTTCCTTCGGCACGGGAGGAAAAGTCACCTCCGGACTCGGGGACGGATTCGGCGTGACGATCCAGTCCGACGGAAAAATATTGGTGACCGGCGGCGACGGCTCGGAAGGATATCTGGCACGCTTCAATAGCGGCGGCACGATCGACACGGACTTCGGAACCGCAGGAAGCGTCACCTCGCCATCGTTCGGCGTGGCCCGGAAATCGATCATTCAATCGAGCGGGAAGATCGTGGTGCTGGGGCAAGGGTTTGATGGATTCATTCTGGAACGGTACTCCGGCGCCGGAGTGTTGGATGCAACGTTCGGCGTGAGCGGCGTCGTGACGACCGATGTCGGTGCCGGTCCCGACGGCGGATACGGAATGGCTCAGCAAACGGACGGGAAGATCGTCGTCGCGGGTTACAGCGGTGACAATATCGCCGTGGCACGATACAGCGCTGACGGCGTTTTGGATGCATCCTTCGGTACGGGGGGTGTGGTCATCACCGATATCGCCAACCAAATCGATGTGGCGCGCGATGTGGCCATCCAGACGGACGGGAAGATCGTCGTGGCGGGTGTGGCGTATGTGGGGACCTATTCGCACTTCGCACTCGTACGATATACTGCTTCCGGCGCACTCGATGCGAGTTTTGATTCGGACGGTATCGTCACGACGCCGATCGGCGATTACGATGCTACCGGATATCGATTGGCGATCCAATCCAACGGTAAAATCGTCGTGGCGGGAAATATTTTGGCGAGTCTTGTCACTCCCGATCTGAATGTCGCCCTGGCCCGGTATAACACGAACGGTTCGCTGGACACGGACTTCGGCGCCGGCGGGAAAGTGGTGACGGCGGTGACCGGAAAGCAGGAGTTTGTTTTTGCATTGTCGCTGCAGTTGGACGGGAAAATCGTGATCGGCGGCGCCAGCGACAGAAGTTCCGAAGGGGCGCCCGATTTTGATTTTCTTCTGGCCCGTTACACGACGGCCGGCGTACTGGATACCGATTTCGACACGGATGGAATTGTCACTACCGCATTCGCCGGAGATGACCGGCTGGAAGATCTGGCGATTCAGACGGACGGAAAGATCGTCGCCGTCGGTGCTACCAACGATGCCGTTACATTTTCGCTCGCTATGGCACGGTACAACTCCACGGCTCCCGCCAATCAAACACTGACTTTTGAAAGTAACGGCGGTTCATCAGTGACGGCGATTACTCAGGCGTTGGGATCGTCCCTTTCCGCACCGTCTGATCCGACCAGAACCGGTTACACATTCGGCGGGTGGTA
>CAZRWF010000108.1:0-7969 GCA_964603685.1 uncultured Chitinophagaceae bacterium | reverse complement strand
TATCCTTCGTCCCTCGTATGCGGTGTCTGCGGATCGGTTCCGCGCGGTTCGTACAGTTCAACGGACAATGTGCCGTGGGTGAAGAGTTCCGCAAAACGTTTTCCATCCGGTGTCGGAATGTTCGTCCGTGCCGAACGATGAGAAAGATGAAAAGGGTGTGCCATCGGTATTCTCAGACAGTTGTTTTGTTGCTGCGCAGTACGGTGCCGGCCAGCGTGCCGGTGATCGTATTGTTGTCCACCGCGAACGCACCGTTGACGATCACATACGGCATCCCGGAAGGAAACTGGTGAGGATTCAGGAATGTCGCCGTGTCCTTCAACGCCGCATAATCGAACAGCACGATGTCTGCCGCTTTTCCGGGAGCGATGACGCCCCGGTCGGTAAGGCCGATTTTCTCCGCCGGCATCGCCGTCATTTTCCGGATCATCTCCGGAAGAGAACAAACGTTCCGCTCTTTTTGATAGTACGCAATGGCACGCGGAAATGTCCCGTACGTGCGGGGATGCGGATTGGCTTTGGAGGCGGGCGAATAGGCGCCGCCATCGGACGAGATGATCGTATTTTTCCACCGCAGCACCATTTCCGTCCCTTCTTCATCCATGCCGAATCCGACCATGCCGACGGAGCCGTTCTCTTTAATCATAAGATCGACCGCAAATTCGAACGGGTCGACCGATAAGGCCGTTGTGATCTGCTCGATCGTTTTTCCGATGTACGTCTTGTGTTCTTCCAGACGGGTGGAGGTGATCATCACCGAATTCCACGAACCGAGTCCGTTGATCTTCCGAAGCGTTTCGGGTTTGATCCGTTCGACGATGGTACGGTCTTTTAAACGGATCATAAATTGTTCCGTTCCTCCGGCACGCGACCAGAGCGGAAACAGATTCGCCAGTCCTGTTTGATACGCAATGTACGGATACCGGTCGCAATGCGTCTCGATCCCTTCCGCGATCGCATCGTCCATCATCCGCAAAGCAATCTCCTGTTTGTACCAATTCACTTTATAGGAGGCTTTCAAATGGGAGATCTGCAGGCGGGCGCCGGAATTCCGTGCGATGGAGATCGCCTCGCTGATCGCTTCGAACAATGTGTTGTCTTCGTTCCGCATGTGCGAAGCATACAGCCGGTACGGTTCCGGAGCGGCGTTCGTTACTTCCCACAGCTCTTCGGTGGAAGCAAAACTTCCGGGTGTATATTCCAGTCCGGTCGACACGCCGCAGCATCCCTGTTCGATGGCGAGACGGACCTCGCGTTTCATCGCGTCGATCTCTTCGCGCGTGGCGGGTCGGTTGTCCATCCCGACCACCTTCCGACGGATGGTGCCGAGTCCGACCATGGAGGCAAAATTCTGCGCGCTCCCCTGTTTCTGGAGGAGCGAAAAAAATCCGTCCATGTCGGTATACGTCACCGTTTCCTCCTCGTCCGCCTCTTGGCGAAGATTCCGCGGTGCTCGCGAACCTCCGTCCGCACCGCCGACTTCGGTCGTCACCCCTTGCCGTAGTTTGCTGTCCGCCGTCGGCAATCGGAGGATCGCACCATCCGTATGCGAATGGATATCGACAAATCCGGGTACGACGTGGTATCCTTTCGCGTCGAGCACGCGCGCCGCATCGACGCTGTCGATGATCCCGACGGCAATGATCTTTCCGTCGCGGATACCGACATCGGCAAGTGTTTCCGCACTGCCGGTGCCGTCGATAACACGGCCGCCTTTGATCAGCAGGTCGAATTGCGGACGATGGGAAAGGAAAACCCCCGGCGCACAGCCGGCCAAAAGCGCTCCGGCACCGATCGATGCGGAGGTGTGGAGAAATGTTCGTCGTGTGGTCATAATGAATGTGCCGCAGATTTCACGGGGAGGCGAGGTGAGATCAGGGTCGTTGATGATTAAAGAAATGATTGAAGTTCAAAACGGTCGAAATACACTTTTTCACCGGTGAATTTTTTCCGCCGCTCATCCCACGGAAAATAGATCATAATTCGCATGGTGATAAACTTTCCCGAAGGCGGAATTCCACCCCATGTTCCTTGATGCGTTCCGCTCATCGTCGCGACTTCGAAGGCGCCTTGCGGTCCGATCACGATATCGGTCAGGTCGAAATGAACATCCGGGAAGGCACCGAGGAATGTCTGATAAAATTGACGGGCGCCGTCATGCCCCTCCCACCGTTGTCCGGTCGGCATAATTTCGTACACACAATCTTCGGTGAGCGTGGCGATCAAACCTTCGATCTCCCGGCGGTCCTCCGCCTGGGAATGTTTGATCCACATCTTCCGGACGGCGTTATATTCTTCGGGGGTGATATTCTGCATCACCCGCTCGCGGATGGTCGGTTCCGTCATCGCGTACAGGATCCCCTCTTAAAAATCAAGACGAACGGTGATCAATTGTGAATCAACGAAATAGTGCAGCTGCTGGTATCCGTAATCAAAATGGACGGTGATGTCTGTCGCCGGAAGGGGATATGCGACACCGACACCGGCGGAAAACAGATACTCCTCTTCCAGCGTCGATCCGCCGGCGGCGACGGTGCTGTGAACGCGATTCTTCACACCGCCGCGCAGGAAGAGCATCTCGCTCACTGCCATTTCGCCGCCGAACGACAGCTGCGCCCGATAATCCCGTTCATCCCGAAAATCGAACGAAGTCGTCACCCGCATCAGTTCCGTTTTCACCGGCGTCGCCGCAAAGCCGATCTGAAACAGGATCGGCAGCGACCAGCTCTGCGTTTCGAGATTCGCCGTGACATCAGGAGGATTGGAGCCGACTTCCGGCAGCGGATCAATCCGCACGGCAAGATCCCGGCCGGAAATCACGGACTGCGGCCCGAAATTCTGGATCGACATGCCGATGGTGAGCCAGCCGAGCTGATACTGGCTGCCGATATCCACGGCAAACGAGTTCGAGGAAGAATTGGAGATCGTTTCGTTGAGATATTTCAGATGCAGGCCGACGCGGAACCGGTCGTTCATTTGCCGCGCCCAGCCGATGCCGATCGCGGAACTGTGTGCGGTAAAGGTTTCTCCGGTTCCGTACGTATTATCCCACGTCGTCACGTCCATATCCCCCATCGACAAATAGGAGACGCTCACACCTACCACACCGAGATCGCCGAGTGATGTTGCCACGCCGAGAAAATTGTGCGAAACATCGGCGATCCAATTGTTGTTCGACAACACCGCTTGTGTGGAGGGAATGGACGACATGCCGGAAGGATTCCAATACAACGCGGACACATCGTTCACCACCGCCACCTGTGCGGCGCCCATGCCGATTGCGCGCGCACCGACGCCGATTTTGAGGAAGTTCATCGCCGACGTGCCGGCATTGTCGAACTGCGCCGGAAGGAACGGCACACACAGTGCCGCCGCTGCCAGAACCAGTAACATTCTCCGATGAGATTTCATGGGTTCCTCGTTATTTGATGAGGGCAAGTTTTCCGACATATTCGCCGACATTCGGCACTTCCACATGGAACACGTACACGCCGTAGGCCACTTCCTGTCCGTTGTAACTCTGCAGATCCCACGATGCGATGGTCGGACTCGACGACGTGGCGGCCGAATGGATGATCGTCCGGACGAGATCACCCGCAATATTGAAGATCCGGATCGTACACGCTTCCGGCAAATGATGGAACTGGACCTCCTTTTTAATGCCGTACCGATTCGTTTCGTAATAGGAACTGACGACGTACGGATTCGGCACGGCGGTCACTTTCAGATCGCGCGCGGTGAGTGTCGCGCCCGTTTGTTTTACGGTGTTGATGCGAACGACATCGGAAGAGGAAAGCGGATGATTCGTCACGATCCGGATCCGGTCGTTCGGCGCGGCAACGGAGGTCGACGTAAAGATGAGACGGTACATAAACGTCGTTTTGGAAACTTTTACACCGGGTAAAAATCCGGTCAGGCGAATGTTGGTCACCGTGTCGTATTTCGCGTTGGAGATGATCAATTCGTCCCCCGCATTGATCGTAAACGTGCTGTCGCCCGTCACGGTGTTGAGGATCGGTATTACCCGGATTCCGGTGGTGACATTGCGGACGTAAAGTGGAATTTTATAGATCTTATTCAGTCCGGAATCGCGGGCGGTATAACTCCAGAGCGTGTCCTGCACCGCCGGATCGGCGAAGATAATTTCATAGTCGTCGGTCAATCCGTTCAGCGTATAATCTTCGGAATAGTGGCTCCATGTTTGCAGCCGCACTTTTTTGACCGGAGAGGGGACTTCCTGCAGCACCTCGTAGACGCCGGTCGGTATATCGCTCACTTCCAACGCCAACCCGTCGAAGATTGCGTAATTCTGAAAATCGGCATCGAACAGTTTTTTGTTGATCAACGTGTCGGAGGGAATTCCGCTGCTCGCTACCACCGGCGCATTGGTACCGGCGTGGCGAATGGAGTACCGTTTGTCCGCCGCATTCGACGCATCGAATGAGATCCGATAGGAACCCCCCGTCACGGAAGACGGTTCAACCACCGTCACTTTCGGAAGCGCCTGCGTTCTGCCGTTGTCGAGAATCGGGGAATTTTTTACTCCTCCGGCTGTCACTCCGCGCGCCGGGGCGGCAGGAATCACCGCGACCGTATTCCCTCCCAGCTGCTGCCGGCTGGATTTGATGGAACTGAGCAACGGCGGAATGTTTCCGTCATCACCGTCGTACGCGCAGACGGCGTACCAATATTCGTATCCGTTCGAGACATTTTTGTCCACGAACACATGTTTGAGTCCCGAGTCCTCGCCGAGCCAGAAATACCGTCCCAACTCCAATCCGCTTTCGCCGACGATATTATCCTTCAGATCGAATTGCGCGAGCGGTTTCCAATATTTGAAACCGCCTTTCAGGTCGGTCACTTTTTCTCCCCACGTAATACCGCGGTCCGTGCTCTTGAAGACCATATATCCCTGAAACGCATTCGTTCCGGTGAGACGGTCATTCACACGGTTCACCGATCCGTCCGAATTATAATAGATCCCCTTTTCCGATCGGTCGTCCCAATACAACGTCACTTCGCGGTCGCCGACCGAAGTGCGCACGACCGGTTCCGGCGGAGGTTCGGCCGATTGATAGTTGGCGTCGTACAATAACTGACAGAACATCGCATTGGAGAAAAGATCGTTTTTGTTCGCCGCGTGAATCGTGGCGAAGGCGAAATTCAGCTGCTGTCCGGGAAGGAGCGTGAACGGTCCGCTCGCCACAACGTAGGTAATGTCCGGACCGAACGAGTTGGGTGTTTGTGTCCAATCCCTGGAGTGCGGCGCAACGTTTGTCGGCGCCATAATTCCTGCCGCCAGCTGATCATATTCGGTCACTTCGGATTGCGGAGCCGCGGAATATTCAAACACTTGAAACGTGGAGATCCCGCGCGGTTGACCAGTCAGCGGATCGTTCGGTGTTTCCAAAAATTTCAATCCGACCCAGCCGACATTTTTGGCAATCAATCCCTCCACTTTGTCGTCTCCGTCCCACAGATAGGTGAAATTCCATAACAATGTATCCTGCCGGCCGGTGTATCCGGGAACATCCGTTCCGCGCGGTATGAACGCCGCGTAATCATCAGTCCATTCCGCATTTCCCTGTTCCGGACAATCGGGATCGTCGTGCATGCCGATATAGACATCATGCAGCGTGTCGGTGCCGACATTGGTGAGTATCATCTTATAGATGATAAAATTCTGGTTCAGTATATCGTCCCACTGCAGCGCCCACATGTCCACGCGGATGTCCATCGGACTCGGCTTGTTTCCGTCCAGCGTGTCGTTATCCGTGATGACGAAATACGATTCGCGGGTCGCGCGCGATTCTCCGTTTACGACGCCGGGAAATCCGCTGCTCCCCACCGGCGGCTGCGTGTACGTCAATCCGATATTCGTCAGCTTCCGCGCCGTCGGCGGCAGTGAGGAGATGGGCTGCGTGTTCGGCCACACGGCGGGCCAGCTTTCCTTTTTGTCGCTGAACGCGATGCCGACGTTCGCCAACGCATCTTCTTTCCCGGCGTCGAATCCTTTCAGCGGCTGGAATTCCTCTTCGCTGAACCGGGCGGCGCCGCGCGTTCCGCTGGCGACATATTTCGTGCCGTTCGATTTTTTAGCCCCGATCAACGGCGCCATCGTCCACCGGTACGTAAATCCGGATTTCGCCGGAAACTCATAACAGAGCCCCCAGCGGTCATATCCGAGCGTGCCGGAATTGGAGATCCGGGCCCAAACGTTGCCGACATCCATCACCGACAGTTTCCGGTCGGCCACGCCGGCGGATTTCGCCAAACGCGGAGGGAGCGGCGCATAACCCCGCTGCGGTGCGAGAACGTTATTGTAATATTCCCATTTGGTCATTTTGGAAATATCCTGCGCGGAAAGAATCGCGACGCAAAAAATCAAACCGTATCGGATCATCTTCGGGGTCCTCGTACTGTCTTATTCAAAATTGATCTCTATGCCCGCCACGATGTGACGCGGCGGACCGAACCATTGCGGCCGGTGAATGTTCTCCGCGCTGACGTTCGGATTATCCGAATAATCCGCCCGGCCGGTGCTGCTGAAGACGTTGTACACATTCCGGCGGTTGAAGACATTTTCCACATCGGCGAAGAGGACGAACGTGAGCGGTTCGAATGTAAACTGTTTGTAGAGACGCGCATCGAGCGTTCCGGTCCACGGCTGCCGGTCACTGTTCCGTTCGCCGATCGGTTTGCCGCGTTGATCGGTGGGAGTGTACGGAAGCCCGCTGCCGAACTGTCCGATCATGCTCAGGCCCCAGGTATCGTACCGGAGGATGGCGGAAAAATTCAGCGTATGCGGCTGGTCCCAGCCGAGAGTGACGGTTTTTTTCGGCGCCACGATGCCGAACACGGAGGCCAAATACGCCTCATCGGCGTGCGACTGCCAGTAATCGGCGTTCCCTTCCGTGCGGGAATAGGTATAATTGACCTGGAATCCGAAATTTTCGGCGACATTCCGGCGGATCGTAATCTCGATCCCGCGGCTGTTCGCATAATCCAGGTTGACGATCTGTGTGTAGGCATACGGACGAACGTCGACGCGGCTGGTAGAGATGTAATCGTACGTGTCTTTATAGAACAACGTGACGCTTCCGGCGAGATTTTCGAACACTTCAAATTCGCCGCCAAATTCGTACGCGTGAGTGACTTCCGGTTTCAGGTTCGGATTGCCGATGAACGGTTCGTATCCCTGTCCCAGGTTCGGCAGCGGATACTGCGGGTCGAGCATGTTGAACCGCCGGTAGAGGAAATTAAAATCGGGATACTGGAAGAACTGGCCGTACGAAAACCGGAACTTGATTTTTTCGGTGATCGGATGAGCGAATCCGAGGCGCGGACTGATGTGCAGCTTCGATTTGACATTGGTGTTCAACACTTGCGATTGCGTGGGATTGTTGATCACCTGATACACGTCGGGCGCCTTGCTGTCGAGATAATCCAGGCGGAGTCCGAGATTGAGAATGATATCTTCGTATTCGATCTTATCCTGCACATAGGCGGCAAATTCCACGGGCGAAAATTCGTACGAGGTGATCTCGCCGTGCCGCTTCCAGAAATCATAATCGAGCGAGACGTGATCCCAATAATTGTTGATGCCGTTGATCCAAAAATTATTGATCGTGTGGAACTTCGCTTCGATTCCCGCTTTCACGAGGTTGAACCGGTCCACCTGGCTGGTCATGGTGGCGGAGATCATCCGCGTTTTGGCTTTGCTCTCCTCGAAGAAGTTGTCCACGGACGGGACCATGACGATCGCGCGGTCGATATTCTGTGCGCGCAGCGTCGCGATGAGGGCATCCGTCAGCCGTTCACCCCGGCGGGCGATGACGGTCCCGGCCGTGTCGGTCAGGTCCGCGCCGAGCGTGCGGTATCCGTTCGATTCGATGTCGCTGAACAACAACGGCTGCGCATAAAATCCGGCGAATTCGTAGTTCGAAGTGGAGTCGAACGCCACCGCATC
>CAZRWF010000107.1:0-7974 GCA_964603685.1 uncultured Chitinophagaceae bacterium | reverse complement strand
CTCCGGGAAAAAGCCGCTCAGCTCTTCATCATTTGGATGAGCAACCGGTACATGCCGGCGGACGGCGACCGGTGGAAAGAGATGGAGCGGTTTGCCCGTGATGTGAAAGTGGGAGGATTTTATTTTTCCACCGGCGGAGTGTACGAATTTCCGGTACATGCCAATAAACTGCAATCCGTCGCGGCGACCCCGCTGCTGATCTCGGTCGATTTTGAATGGGGCGCCGGCATGCGCATCGGACAGGCGACCACTTTCCCCCGGGCGATGGCGGTCGCGGCCTCCCGAGATACCGCTCTGGCATACGAAATGGGGAAAGCGGTGGCGCGCGAAGCACGGGCACTCGGTGTGCACCAAAATTATTCTCCGGTGGTGGATATCAACAATAATCCGAAAAATCCGGTGATCAACACGCGCTCCTTCGGCGAAGATCCCCGGCTGGTGAGCGCGATGGCACGGTCGTTCATCCGCGGAACGCAGGAGATGAACGTGATTGCCACGGTGAAACATTTTCCCGGACACGGCGATACGGAAATCGACACGCATTTGGATCTTCCTTCCGTCAACTTTTCCCGCGCACGTTTCGACTCGTTGGAACTGGTGCCGTTTAAGGAGGCGATCGAACACGGGGTGATGTCCGTAATGGTGGCGCACATTCATGCCGGCGCATTTGATGCGTCGGATTCCGTTCCGGCGACGGCCTCTTCCAACATTACCACGACATTGCTCCGCGGCGAACTGAAATTCGGCGGAATGGTGGTGACCGACGCGCTGGCGATGAAAGGAATGACCAAACTTTTCTCCCCCGGCGAAGCGGCCGTGCGTGCCGTGCAGGCGGGGGCCGATATGCTCGTCATGTCCCCCGATACCGACGAAGCAATCGATTCGATCGTCGCCGCCGTCCGGCGCGGCATTCTCTCCGAAGCTCGGATCGACTCCTCCGTTGCGACCATCCTCCGATACAAACAGTGGTCCGGATTGATGAAAAACCGGTTCGTCGATATCGACAAGACTGCAGAAACAGTCGGATCAACCGCACACCGGGATCTGGCGATGGAGATCGCCCGTCGATCGGTCACCGTCGCGGGGAACGAATCGCGTATCCTGCCGCTCACCGCCGTGAACGGGAAGAAGATCATCGACGTGGTCTTCTCCGATACGGAGGACAAAAACAGTGCGGAAGAGCTGCACGACGAATTGGTCAAACGGAAACGGATGGAATTGATCCGCATCGATCCCCGCAGCAACACCATGGAATATGAAGAGGCGATGAAGAAGATCCGGACAGCGGACATTGTGCTCTGTCAGTTTCAGTATCACACCCGCTCCGAAGCGATGACCGGATTCCTTCCGAAAAAAGTTTCGGAGATGATGTCCGCAATCCTCGCGCTCAAAAAGCCGGTGATTGTCATCGTTACCGGAAATCCGTATGTCGTGATGGAATTTCCCGCCCCTTCCGCGACGGTGTTCACCTATAATCAGAGTCCTGTTTCCGTCGATGCCGCCGCCGAAGTGATTTTCGGCGAACAGCCGGCACGCGGAAAACTTCCCGTCACGATCCCCGGACGATACATGTTCGGCGACGGTGCGGAGTATCCGGCATTAATGGTGCGCCGCGGGACTGACCGGGAAGCGGGTTTCGATCCGGAGGCTCTCCGTCGCACCGATTCGATCATCGTCCGGGCGATCGCCGATTCGGTTTTTCCCGGTGCGGTATTGTTGACGGCGAAGAACGGCGTGATCGCTCAGGAACGGTCGTACGGGAAGTTCACGTACGACATCGACGCGCCGCGAATGACCACCGATGCGATTTTTGATCTTGCGTCGGTCACGAAAGTGATCTCTACCACGAGCGCCGTAATGCGTTTGGTAGATGAGAAAAAAATATCACTCGACGATCCGGTCGCCAAATATTTTCCGGCATTCGGTCAGAACGGGAAGGAAAAAATTACGCTCTACAACCTGCTCGTGCATAACAGCGGACTGCAGGGGTGGAGAAAATATTACGAATTTTGCGAAACATCCGACTGCGTGCTCGATTCGATTTTTGCCGCACCGCTCGCGTACAAAACCGGCGACTCCATGGTCTACAGCGATCTCGGATTGATTACGACGGGAAAAATCGTCGAAAAAGTGACCGGACGGACATTGGCGGCATACGTCGATTCGGTCTTCTTCGCACCGCTGGGAATGAGGAACACGTATTATAATCCTCCGGCTGAGCTGCGCAAACGGATCGTCCCGACCGAGATCGATTCTCTCTGGAAAAAAACATATCAACCGGTACACGGACGCGTCCATGACGAAAACGCGACGGTGCTCGGCGGCATTTCGGGACATGCTGGGCTCTTTTCGACCGCATCCGATCTTGCCAAAATATTGCAGATGTTAATGAACGGCGGCACATACGGCGGAAAGCGGTATCTGGATTCCTCCACCATCGCCCGGTTCACTACGCGACAATCATCCCTGAGCAGCCGCGGCATCGGGTGGGACACACGCGGGGAAGGGCGGTCTTTTGCCGGTCAATACAGTTCGCCGAAAACCTTTCTCCACACGGGATTCACCGGCACATCCGTGATCGTCGATCCGGACCGGTCGCTGATCGTCATCTTCCTGACCAATCGTGTGTATCCGACTCGGAACAACACGAAATTGACCTCGGTCCGTCCCGCACTCCACGATGCGGTGTACCAAGCGATCATCCGGTGACAGTCGGCGGAAAAATCCGATTTTTTCCCCGCTAAAAAAGTCGTATCTTTTCGCACAAAAATCGTCCAAACCCTCCGCATCGCCCCGATGCGGAGCGGACTTACCTTCTATCCGGAGCCATTATGCCAGCAAAATTTAAGAATGAACCGTTTACCAATTTTTCCACTCCGTCCAACAAAAAAGCGATGGAGCAGGCGCTGAAAAAGGTCCGCGCCGGTCTCGGCAAAGAACATCCGATCATCATCGCCGGTGAACGAATCACCACCGCGGAAAAATTGTATTCGTATAATCCCTCCCGGCCGAGCGAAGTGATCGGGGTTTTCCAGAAAGCGGATGTTGCCCTTGCGAACAAGGCGATCGACGCAGCGGTGTTCGCGTTCGAATCGTGGAAAAATGTCCCGGCGAAAAAACGGGCGGACTATCTTTTTAAAGCCGCCGCGCTGATGCGGAAACGGAAATTCGAATATTGCGCGATGCTGACCTATGAAGTCGGCAAATCGTGGGCCGAAGCGGATGCCGATACGGCCGAAGCGATCGACTTTTTGGAATTTTACGGACGCGAAATGCTTCGTCTCGCCGCACCGCAGCCGCTGGTGAAGGTGAACGGCGAAAAGAACGAACTCCGCTACATACCGCTCGGCGTCGGCGTGGTTGTTCCCCCGTGGAATTTTGCGCTCGCCATTCTGGTCGGAATGACCTCGGCCGCCATCGTTGCCGGGAACACTGTCGTACTCAAGCCGTCATCCGACTCCCCGGCGATCGGCGCGACATTTGTTGCGTTGATGGAAGAGGTCGGTCTTCCGAAGGGTGTCATCAATTTTATCACCGGACCCGGCGGCGCCGTCGGCGACACGATGGTGGCGCATCCGAAAACGCGGTTTGTCTCCTTCACCGGTTCGAAGGAGGTCGGTATCCACATCAATGAACTCGCCGCGAAAGTGCAGCCGGGACAGATCTGGCTGAAACGGGTTGTGGCGGAAATGGGTGGAAAAGATTCCATGGTGATCGACAGCGAAACCGACCTCGATGCCGCCGCGCAGGCGACCGTTGCTTCGTCGTTCGGTTTCCAGGGACAAAAATGTTCCGCCGCCTCGCGTGCGATCGTCGTCGAATCGGTCTATGACAAATTCGTGGAGAAGGTCGCCGAACGGACGAAAAAATTGACGGTTGGTCCGCCGGAAGAGGCGGCCACGTACATGGGTCCGGTTGTCAACAAAAGTTCAATGGAAAAGATTCTGAAGTACATCGAAACGGGTGTGAAAGAGGGGGGACGGATCGTTGCCGGAGGCAAACGCGCGGGAACGGACGGGTATTTCATCGAACCGACAGTGATTGCCGATGTCGATCCAAAAGCAACCATCGCACAGGAAGAGATCTTCGGCCCGGTCATGGCGATCATCAAAGCAAAAAATTTCGATCATGCGCTGGAGATCGCCAACAATACGGAGTTCGGATTAACCGGCGGTGTGTGGACGAAAAACAAGAAGAAGCAGGAGCGGGCGAAGAACGAATTCCATGCCGGAAATTTTTATATCAACCGGAAGATCACCGGTGCTCTCGTGGGAGTGCATCCGTTCGGCGGATTTAACATGAGCGGCACCGATTCCAAAGCGGGCGGGCGGGATTACCTGTTGCTGTTCACCCAAGCGAAATTAATTTCTCATAAAGTGAAATAATTTGTTCACCACAGATTCACAGATTTTTCTGAAAATATTTTCTGTGAACCTGCGGCGAACATTCACATTCAATTTTTCTTATAAAGGATGAACCGATGAAAATTCACGAGTATCAAGGCAAAGAGATACTGAAAAAATTCGGCGTTGCCGTTCCGCGCGGCGAAGTGGCATTCTCCGTGGACGATGCGGTGAACGCTGCGAAACGTCTCGGCGGCAGTGTCTGGGTGGTGAAGGCACAGATCCATGCCGGCGGCCGGGGCAAGGGGGGCGGAGTAAAAGTTGCGAAGAGCCTCGACGAAGTGAAACAATATGCGAAACAGATCCTCGGGATGACGCTTGTGACGCATCAGACCGGTCCCGAAGGACGGCTGGTGAAACGGCTGCTGATCGAAGAAGGAGCGAACATCGCAAAAGAATTGTACGTCGGCATCACGCTGGACCGTGCACAATCCAAAAATGTCGTGATGGTCTCCACCGAAGGGGGAATGGAGATCGAAAAAGTAGCCGAAGAACATCCCGAAAAGATCGTCAAAGAAGCGGTCGACCCGGCAGTCGGTTTCCAGCAGTTCCAGGCACGCAAACTCGCGTTCGCCCTCGGACTCTCCGGCGATCCGTTCAAAAACGCGGTGAAATTTCTCTTGTCGTTGTATAAAGCGTATGAAGCGACCGATGCGTCGCTGTTCGAGATTAATCCGCTCGTCATCACCAAAGAAGGGAATGTGATCGCATTGGATGCGAAGGTCAATTTCGACGACAATGCCCTCTATCGCCATCCGGAATTCGCCGAACTGCGCGATCTGGACGAGGAAGAACCGCTGGAGATCGAAGCATCTAAATCGAACTTAAACTACATCAAGCTGGACGGCAACGTCGGCTGTATGGTGAACGGCGCCGGTCTTGCGATGGCGACGATGGACATCATCAAACTGGCCGGCGGCGAACCGGCCAACTTCCTCGATGTCGGCGGCGGCGCCAATGCGACCACCGTGGCGAACGGATTTAAGATCATCCTGTCGGACCACAACGTAAAAGCGATTCTCATCAATATCTTCGGCGGCATCGTTCGCTGCGACCGGGTGGCGAACGGCGTGGTGGAAGCGGCGAAGGTGGTGGACGTGAAGATCCCGATCGTAATCCGGCTGGCCGGCACGAATGCGGATATTGCGGCGGACATTCTGCGGAATTCCGGCATGAGCTTCCTCGTCGCCGAGAATCTGAAAGATGCCGCGGACAAGGTGACGAAGGCGTTGGCGGCATAATCTGTTCATGTCCGTCATCGAAAAATATGAAGCGGTGATCGGTCTTGAAGTCCATGCACAACTTTCCACGCGGACGAAGATCTTCTGCGGCTGTTCCAACACATTCGGCAGCGCTCCGAATACGAATGTCTGTCCGGTCTGCCTCGGCATGCCGGGCGTCCTTCCTGTTTTAAATAAGACAGTCGTGGAATTCGCCATCCGCCTCGGACTGGCGACCGGCTGTTCCATTGCTCCCCGTTCGATTTTTGCCCGCAAGAATTATTTTTATCCCGATCTTCCGAAAGGATATCAGATTTCGCAATATGAAGAGCCGATCTGCCGGAACGGTTTCGTCGACATCGTATTGGATGGCGGTGCGCCGAAGCGGATCGGCATTACCCGCATTCATATGGAAGAAGATGCCGGAAAGTCGATCCATGACGCCGGCAGCGCGACGCTCGTGGATGTGAATCGATGCGGTACGCCGCTGGTGGAGATCGTCAGCGAACCGGATTTGCGGTCGGCGAAAGAGGCAACGGCATATCTTTTTTCGTTGTGGCAAACGGTGAAATATCTCGGTATTTGTGACGGGAACATGGAAGAGGGAAGTTTCCGTTGCGATGCGAACGTGTCGGTCCGCCCCAAAGGGACGCTGGCGTTCGGCACAAAAACCGAATTGAAGAACATGAACTCCTTCCGCAACGTGGAACGGGCCATTGAATTCGAGATCTCCCGTCAAATTGCGTTGATCGAGGAGGGAGGGACGGTGATCCAGCAAACGTTGTTATGGAACGCCGACAAAAACACCGCCAGTCCCATGCGGAGCAAGGAAGAGGCGCACGATTACCGCTATTTTCCCGATCCGGACCTCGTTCCCGTTTCCGTCAGCAACGAGTGGATCGAAACGGTGCGCGCTTCGCTGCCGGAACTTCCTGCTGTACGCCGGCAGCGTCTGATCGACGTGTGGAACCTTCCGCCGTACGATGCCGATGTGTTGACACAGGAAAAGGAACTGGCCGATTATTTCGAATCCGCCGTCGGCACCCTGCAGCATCGCGGCGCCGAACAGGCGAAGATGGTCAGCAATTGGGTGATGACCGAAGTGCTCCGGGCGGCGAACGAAGCGAAACAGCCGGTCGCACAATTTCCCGTCACTCCGCATCGGCTCGGCGCAATGATCGGCCTGATCATCGACGGCACGATCAGCGGAAAAATCGCGAAAGAAATTTTTGCGGAGATGCTTTCGTCCAGCGACGATCCGCGAACGATCGTCGCAAAAAAAGGATTGATGCAGGTGTCCGACACCGGCGTGATCGAATCCGAGATTGAAACGATCCTCGGAAAATTCCCGGATGAAAGGGCGCGCTACCGCGGCGGCGAAACGAAATTGATGGGATTTTTCGTCGGTGAAACGATGAAAGTGATGAAGGGAAAAGGAAACCCAAAAATGATCAATGAACTGCTGAAGAAGAAACTGGAAGGTTGATATGAGAAAAAAAGTCATTGCCGGAAACTGGAAAATGAACAATACCATTCCCGAAACGGTCGAACTGCTGACGGCATTACACAGGCTCACACAAACGTCGGCCGCCGACGTCATAGTCTGTCCGCCGTTTACATCCCTGGTCACAGCCCAACAACTGTTGAAAGGGTCGGCGGTGAAACTCGGCGCTCAGGATCTTTCCGTCCACACCGGCGGTGCCTACACGGGCGAAATTTCCGCCGCGATGCTCCTTTCCGCCGGCTGTACCTATGTTATCGTCGGACATTCCGAACGACGGCAATATCATCGGGAGTCTGACGCCGTGATCAATCACAAAGCGAAAACGGCGCTGGCGGCAGGATTGATTCCGATCATCTGCATCGGCGAGACGCTGGAAGAACGGGAAAAAAATATCACCGACACCATCCTCACCGGACAATTGGACGGCGTATTGTCTGAACTTCCCGCGCGCGACGTTGAACGGTCCATTATCGCCTATGAACCGGTCTGGGCGATCGGTACCGGAAAAACCGCCACCAAAGAACAAGCGGAGGAGGCACACCGGTTGATCCGCGGAAAAATCGCACAGCTCTATTCCACAGCCGTCGCGGAGAAGGTCGTGATCCAATATGGCGGAAGCGTAAAACCGGAAAATGCGAAAGAACTGCTCAGCCAACCGAATATCGACGGTGCATTGGTGGGTGGAGCTTGTTTAAAGGCGGATTCGTTTATGGCAATCATCAATGCGGTAAATTAAACACGGGCAAAAGTTCTATTTTTTATGTGAAATTGAAGAAAAATGTAAATTTTCGCCCCAAAATTTCACTTGGTTTCAGCAGGTTCGTGTGTTATATTGACGTTGTTTAAC
>CAZRWF010000106.1:0-8013 GCA_964603685.1 uncultured Chitinophagaceae bacterium | reverse complement strand
CGAATACGTTCCGAGGATCGTTCCGATGAAAAACGTAAACGCAAATCCGCGGTTTACTTCGCCGCCGAAGAGGACAAGCACCAACAACACGAGAAAGACCGTTCCGTTCGTGATGATCGTCCGGCTCAATGTTTCGTTCACCGAACGGTTCATGATCGTTTTCAGATCTTCCGCCTTGTGGATCTTCAGATTTTCGCGGATACGGTCGAATACCACCACGGTGTCGTTGATGGAAAACCCGACGAGCGTCAGGAATGCCGCCATGATGTTCTGATCGATCTCCAGATTGAGATGCGGCGACAGTCCGTTCAGCAGCACAATAATGCCGAAGGTGGTGATCACGTCATGGAACAATGCGATCACACCGGCCACGCCGTAAATGAACTGGAACCGGAATCCGATATAGGTCATGATGATCAGTAATGCCGAAACGATGGCATACATGGCGTTGGCCCGGAGTTCCGTTCCGATTTTGGGGCTGATCTTGTAACTTTTCAGGACCGTCATCTTGTTGTCCGGAAAAGCCGCCGTGAGATTATCCCGGATGATGTCGATGGTCTTGGTTCCTTCGCCGATATCCAGTGTCCGGACGAGAATGTCGTTCGGCGTGCCGAACGATTTGATTTCGCTGCTGCTGAAACCGGCATTTTGCACGGCGGTCCGCACGTCCGCAATCGCCGGAGGATTCTCGAACCGGAGCAGGATTTCCGTGCCGCCGAGGAAATCGATGCCGAACGAGACACCCCGCACGAATATTCCGATGATGCCGGCGAGAATCACCGCGCCGGAAACGGAGTACCAAATTTTTCTGGTACCCATGAAGTCGATCGTTGTTCCTTGTAAAATTCTCATTCTTCGATAGCTCCTAATTCTTATCCAAAGTTGATTTCAGTGGTGCCGCGGTCCGTCATGATGTCGAACACAACGCGGGTGATCACGATCGCGGTAAAGAGGTTCGCCGTTACGCCCATCATCAGCGTCAACGCGAAACCCTGGATCGGTCCGGTGCCGAACTGGTAGAGCACGATACCGGTGAACAATGTAGTGATGTTCGAATCGAAAATGGCGCTGAACGCTTTATCATATCCCGCATCAATGGAAGCGCGCAGTGTCTTGTGTGTGGCCAATTCTTCGCGGATACGTTCGAAGACGAGCACGTTCGCGTCCACCGCCATGCCGATGGCAAGAACAATGCCGGCGATGCCGGGGAGCGTCAGCGTTCCGCCGAACGCGGCGAGGACCGAAAAGATGAAGAGGGTGTTGATGAACAACGCCACGTTTGCGACAATGCCTCCCGTGCGGTAGTAACTGACCATAAACACGACGATCAACAGCAGCGCAATCAGGAACGAATTCGTTCCGGCCGCGATGGAATCTTCGCCGAGCGACGGTCCGACCCCCTGATGTTCGATGATTTCGACGGGAGCCGGAAGTGCGCCCGCTTTCAGGATGATCTCCAGCAGGCGAGCTTCTTCGATACTTTCCATCCCTTCGATCTGTGAGCGGCCGCCGGTGATTTTGCCGCGGATGTTCGGCGCGGAAAAGACCGCGTCATCAAGAACGATCGCCATCCGCTTGTTCACGTTCGCGCCGGTGATTCGCGCCCATTCCCGAGACCCTTCGCTGTTCATTTCCATCGTCACGATGGGCTGGTTGAAATTCGGATCGATGGTCGCCTGGGCATTCACCACCACGCCGCCGGTCAATTCCGGATTTTTCTTCAATCCGAACAATCCGAAATATTTCACCCCTTCGCTGATGAAAAGATGTTTCGAGGAAAAATAAAATGCCATGTCGGCCGGAATCAATTTCTGGACGTCGGGACGTGCGAGAATGCGTACCACTTTTTCCCGGTCATTTTCCGACACATACGATTCGCCGGTTCCTTGTTGGTTCGGGCGGGCGAGGAACAAGAAAGGATGTTCTTTTGCCAGTTGTTCGGGGGTCTTTTGTGCGTCCGAAACGGCACCCGCGGAGGTGTCGGTATTCGTCAGCTGTGCGAGCGTATTTTTCGCCGCCGTTGTCCGGGCGGTATCGCTGCCGCCGCCGGTGGTATCCGCATATCCGCGGTTCGCTAAAAATTTATCGACCGCCTCCATCGTTTTATAGATGACGTCGGGATCTTTCATCAGCTTAAATTCCAACAGTGCGGTACCCTGCAGCAGCTGGCGCACTTCCTCTTCTTTCGAAACGCCCGGCAATTCCACGATGATGCGCCGGCCCCCTTGTTTCTGGATGCTCGGCTCGGAGACGCCGTACTGGTCCACACGGTTCCGGATGATCTCCATCGCCCGGTCGACCGCTTTGTCGGTCTCCTCTTGCAGCCGGGAGAGGATTTGATCATTCTCTTCGCGCAGACTTCCGAAATAACGGCTCAAGCGGATCTGTTTCGCTTCGAATACCCGTTGAAAAATGGAGATGATGCTCTCGTCCGACGTTTCCGATTCCTTTTTAATCTCCGTCATCAGCGCCGTGAATTGATCGTCCTTATTCTTCGCGATCTGTTCGAGCATCTTCAGCACGTTCACTTCCATGACCACGCGCATGCCGCCTTGAAGGTCCAATCCGAGTTTGATCCGTTTTCCTTTTGCATCCCGCATTGCCGCTTCGTTGGCAGCAACAAACGAGACGCTGTCTTCACCGGAGAGGGGAGCGAGTTCTTTTTCGAGGGTGTAGGATTGATACGTGGGGAACAAAAAATAGAGAGCGAGTGCGAACGCCGCCACAATGACTATCAACTTACCGCGATGTTTTTTCACAAATAGACCTCCACAAATAACAGGTGTTTTTGATGGTGCATTTCCATTAAGGATGAAAATATAACGCAAAACTGCTCTAAAATCAACGAAATTGTGAGCTCCGGACGATGTCGCTTCTTTGTTATTCAAGCGATTATTCTCTACTTTGACCGCGTCGCGCAACTTTTACCGTTCTCTTTCGAAAAAAATTGGTCATGAATTCTACCGTCGAGCGTCATGCGTCTTAAAAAAGTCCTCCTGCTGCTGGGAGCGGTCATATTTTCCATCGCCGTCTTTTTCATCAATGCCGCGACAAAGAACATCAATCCTGACGGATCGATGATTCAGCCGGTCCGGACGGTGTTGGTGCTGCTCTCGTTTGTGGCGCTCTACTTCTATCTGCAGATCATCAAACGCGAACGCCCCCGCGGCATCATCACGTCCATCGGTACGGTGGCGTCGCTGGCGGGAATCTTTCTCGGCACCTATCTTGTCATCAGCTTTTTGCCGCTCAAAGGGTTCGAAACCCGCGATTTCATTCTCTACGCCCGCGATTATCAGACCATTTTCTTTTCCTCGGTGATCGGCATCGTGTCGGGAATCTTTTCGATCCTGTCGCTGCTGTACGCGAAAGATTTGATCCTGTACAAGCGAAAAAAGACCACTCAGCGTA
This sequence comes from uncultured Chitinophagaceae bacterium, assembly GCA_964603685.1. Lineage (GTDB taxonomy): Bacteria > Bacteroidota > Ignavibacteria > UBA10030 > UBA8401 > UBA8401. The sequence goes on along the minus strand of CAZRWF010000106.1, from coordinate 4,602 downwards.
ATTTTTTGATCCTTATCGGCAGCATTCTGCTGGCATCCGTCTCCCAACTGACGAACAGGCCGATGGAACAATCGGTCTCCGTCTCCAGCGGCATCTTCACCGGCATTGCGGTTCTCATGATCATCGTCAATTCCTTCCGTCTCGCATGGATCGCGTATCTGCCCCGGAAGGAAAAAATTTATGCCTTGCTCTATTCTCTTCTGTCATTCTTCGGATTTTTAGCCATTCTGGTGATTATTTCGATGGAAGCAGGGTGGACCGAAAAAGGGATCCATTATTACAGTCCGGCGCTCTTCACCTTTGTTCAACTCACCTCCACGTTCGGTGCGGTCTATTTCGGCATGTCGTTCATCAGCACGTTGTTTCACCTCCCGACGGCCGATGCGTTCGACCGGAAGCAGACTGAGATCAGCTCCCTGCATAATTTGAGCCGGCTGATCAATCAGGTGTTTGATTTGAAGGATCTGGCGGAGACCGCCACCAAAATGACCACCGAAGTGGTCGAAGCGACGAGCGTATGGCTGGAGATTATTCCGACGGAAGGGTCGTACCATAAGAGCGGATTGATGTCCCACCGGAACATCGATGAATTCGAGATCGAGACCGTGTTGTCCGGGGACGAACAATCGGTCCGCGCGATCGTCTGCCAGACCAAAAAAGTGCTGATGATCGACGATGTGAGCACCGATAAGCGGACGAAACACCTGCCGAAGATGAAAAAGGTCGGTTCGTTGTTAATCGTTCCGCTGCTCTCGCATCAAAACGTGATCGGAATTTTGTATGCGACCAAAGAGATCGACTACGGGTTCGATCAGGACGATGTCGATATCCTTGCCGGATTTGCGGACCAGGTAGCGATCGCGATCGAAAATGCGCGGCTGATCGAACGATCGCTGGAGAAAGAACGGCTGCAGCGCGAACTCTTGCTGGCGCAGGAGATGCAAAAACGTCTGCTGCCGCAGCAGCTTCCGGTTTTTTCGACGGTCGATATGAAGGCCGTTTCATCCCCGGCACTCGAAGTCGGCGGGGACTATTATGACTATGTGATGGTGGACCGCGATTTGGTCGGCATCGTGATCGGCGACGTATCGGGGAAAGGGGTGGGCGCCGCTTTTTATATGGCGGAAGTGAAGGGGATCTTCCAATCGCTCGCAAAAATTTTCCGGTCGCCGCGGGAGTTTATGATCAAAGCAAACGAGTCGCTGGTGTCGAGCATCGATAAACGGTCGTTCATCAGTTTAATCTATGCAACGATCAACATCCGCACCGGCGAACTGATCGTAGCCCGCGCGGGCCACTGTCCGATGTTGTACATCTCCGGCACCGGCAAAGAGTATATCAAACCGGCGGGGATGGGGTTGGGGATGCGATCGGGAAAAATATTCGATGACAATGTCGAAGAGAAAAAAATAATGATGAAAAGTGGCGACGTCTGCGTATTTTATACGGACGGCGTCACGGAGTCGCGGTCCTCCGCCGGAGAGGAATTCGGCTATGAACGCCTGCTGGACGTGGTGGATGCCAATAAACACCGTTCGGCGGAAGAAATCAAAGAATCAATTATCCAGACGGTCTGGAATTACACCGATGCGCAGGGATATCATGACGATCTGACGATTTTCGTCGTCAAATGGCAGTGAGCGGCCGCCGAGGGCGGTTGCCGGAACAAAGTAGAGTATTCAACGTTATCCTTTATAGGAGCAGATATGAGCGAATTTAAAGTGACCACTCGGTCGAGAGACAACAACATTCATGTGCTGGAGTTGCGCGGGTATTTGGACGCCCATACGACTCCGGCGCTGGAAGACACCTTTCAGCGGATGTTGAACGAGAGGAAATATCGCCTCATTGTGAATTGTAAAGAACTCACGTACATCTCCAGCGCCGGCCTCGGCGTTTTTATGGCGTTTATCGAAGATGTGCGGGCGCATGAGGGGGACATCAAACTCTCCGATATGTCGCCGAAGGTGTTCAACATTTTCGACTTGTTGGGTTTTCCGATGTTGTACGACATCCTTTCCTCCGAAGAGGAAGCGGCAAAAAAATTCGACGGAAAAAAATAAACCACGCATCGTTGTCATGGCCAACGCCACACCATATCGATCATCCTTGACCATCCCCAGCCAAACGGAACGGCTGAGCGATGTCCGTGAATTTGTCGCCGATCGCGCGCGGCAGCACGGGTTCAACGAGGACGATGTCAACAAGATCGCCATCGCCGTGGACGAAGCGTGCACGAACATCATCAAACACGGCTACAATTATTCTCCCGACAACAGCATCGACATCGACATTACCCGCAGCGGAAACGAATTTGAAATTCTCATCTCCGATCGGGGAAAACAATTCGATCCGGCCGCCATTCAATCGCCGGACATGAAGGATTATTTCGCCCATTATCGCCGCGGCGGACTGGGTGTCTATTTGATGAAACGGATCATGGATAAAGTGGAATTTAATTTCCAATCGGACAAAAACGTGCTCCGGATGATGAAAATACTCCCGTAAGTTGTGACACCACACACCCACACATCCCGCTCCGACGCGGAACTGCGCGCCCTTTTCGAATTCAGCCAGGTCGTTAACTCGTCGCTCGATCTTTCGTTTATTCTTGATACTCTCCTCTTGACGCTGATGGGGAAGCTGCTTTCCGGCAAGGCAATGATATTGCTGCGAAACGACCGGAAACAGTTCACAGCGGTGAACGGAAAAGGGGTGCCGAAAAGTCTGTTGCAGCAGGAATTCGAACTTCCGCGAACGGGAAAAAAACAGATTACGCGGGTGTCCGAAACCTGTCCATCGCTGGCGGACCACGGTTTCACCCGTCTGTTCCCGATCGTCTCGCAAAACAGCGTCGCCGGATATTTTGCCGTTGCGGAACATGCGAAACGGCCGGTGACGAAAGAACTCTCTTCGTTCGTCGATACGCTCATCACCATCTCCGCCGCAGCCATCGAAAAAGGATTTTCGTACAGCGAAATGAAATCGGTGAACCGGACGCTCGACGAAAAGATCCATCAGCTGAAAACGCTGTTCGAACTCGCGAAAGAATTCGGCGGCATATTGGACCGCGACCGGCTGCTGAAAATGTTCTCGCTCACGTTGATGGGTCAAATCGGCGCCAGCCGGTACGCCATCTGCTTGAAGGAAGGGACGAGCGTCTATTCCAAAATATCCGGCGCCGATCTGGAGGCCGACAAAGAGACGCTGTTCGAGATCGTCCGCACGCCGCTGCTGACATCCGATATTCCGCTGAAAAAAAAGTACGACGCGCTCCGTTCCCATCTGGAAAAGGAGAAGGTGGCCGCCGTGATACCGCTGCAGCTGCAGAACGACGTCAAAGGAGTGTTGTGCCTCGGCGGCAGACTGCGCGGAACACCGTACACCCAGAGCGATCTGGAATTCGTGTTCAGTCTGGCGAACCTCGCCTTTGTTTCGCTGGAAAATACGCGGCTCTTTGCGGATGCGCTCGAGAAGAAAAAACTGGAGAACGAATTGCTCATCGCCCGGGAGATTCAGCAGGGATTGCTGCCGCGTTCGATCACGGCTGTGCCGGGCTTCGACATCGCCGCCGTGAACATCTCCTCCAAACAGGTGGGAGGGGATTATTACGACGTGATTCCGGCGGAGGGGGGGAGCGTGATCATCGCGATTGCCGATGTGTCGGGAAAAGGGACGCCGGCGTCGTTATTGATGGCAAACGTTCAGGCGACGGTCCACGCCCTGGTCCCGTTCAATCTTCCTTTGTCCGACGCTACGGCGCGGATCAATGACCTCATCTACCGGAACACCGGTGCCGACAAGTTTATCACTTTCTTTTGGGGTTCACTCGACGCCGCAGCAAAAACGTTCCGGTACGTCAATGCCGGACACAATCCGCCGATTGTTGTCCGGAAAGACGGAAGCGTGGAACGATTGACCGAAGGTGGATTGATCCTCGGCATCATCAAAACGGTAATGCCGTATCAGGAGGGGAGCGTACAGCTGCGGAGCGGCGACCGGATTATTCTCTACACGGACGGCGTGAGCGAAGCAATGGATGTGAACGGCAACGATTACACCGAAGAACGATTGGAAGATTTCGTCCGTACATTGAAGGGAAAGAACGCCGAGCAGACACTCGCGGCGGTGAAGGAAGAGATTCAACGATTCAGCGCCGGCGCCCCCCAATCCGACGACATCACGCTGGTGGTGATTGCGGCCGATTGAAGGTCGTATTTGAATTCCGCCCGCACTTTTGTATTTTTCCCCATGCAGAACCGCATCGAATATTTTTTCTTCCGCATCCTGCTGTTTTTCCTTCGGCTGTTCTCTTTCCGCACGGCACAATCAATGGGAAAAACCTTCGGCCGATGGATGTATTCGATCGTCGGGCTGCGCCGGTCGCTGGTGCTGGATAATTTGCGGCATGCGTTTCCGGAATATTCGGCCGCTGAAATCGACGCGATCGCCCGCGCATCGTACGAAAACCTCTTCACCGCATATTTTGAAATCCTATCGCTCGACACGCTCTCCCGGGAAGACTTGCGCCGGTGCGTCACTTTTCCGGAAAGCGCGAAAATCGGAGAGCTGCTCCGCCGCGGAAAAGGGCTGATCATCCTC
>CAZRWF010000105.1:3123-8220 GCA_964603685.1 uncultured Chitinophagaceae bacterium | reverse complement strand
TCTATGGCTCTTTCAATCGGAATTGTCGGTGCGGGAACGATGGGTGCGGGAATCGCGCACATCGCCGCATTGAAAAAATTCACCGTCTCGTTGTACGACATCAACGAAGAAGTGATCCGCCGCAGCGTGGAAAAGATCAACTTCGAAATGAAAAAAAGCGTCGACAAGAACAAAATTTCGGACGACGATATGAAACAGGCGTTGTCGCGGATCAAAAAACGGACGAATCTGAACGACCTGGACACGTGCGACCTGATCATCGAAGCGGTGTTGGAAGACATCAAGGTGAAGAAGGATCTCTTCAAAAAATTGGACCAGATCGCGCATCATACGGCGATCCTCGCCACCAATACCTCTTCCCTTTCCGTCACGGCCATCGCATCGGCAACAAAAAAACCGGAACGTGTTGTCGGGATGCACTTTTTTAATCCCGTCCACCTGATGAAACTGGTGGAGATCGTCAAAGGGGCGCGAACGTCGGATGCGACAGTGCAATCCGCTACGGCAATCGCGGAACAGCTCGGGAAAAAAACCGTCCAGGCGAAAGACACTCCCGGATTCATCGTGAACCGTGTTGCCCGTCCCTTTTACGGCGAGGCCTTGAAAATCCTCAGCGAAAACGTCTCTACGATAGAAGGAATCGATACGATCGTCAAAAAAAGCGGCGGATTCAAAATGGGGCCGTTCGAACTGATGGATCTGATCGGCAACGATGTCAATCTTTCGGTGACCGAATCGGTCTACGAGCAGCTGTATCACGATCCGCGTTTCCGTCCGAGCCAGATCCAGCGGCAATTGGTGGAAGCGGGAATGTTCGGCAAAAAAACGAAACAGGGCTTCTACAATTACGAAGAACAATGACCGCACAAAAATCAAAAAAACAGATTCCGGCTCCGAAAAAACCTGCCGTTGTCAAAAAATCGAAACCGACGGCGGCGGAACAAAAACCGTTGGTTTCTCTTTTCGGCGATGAACAATTGGTGAAGGAATATTCCGCAGCGTTTCAGGAAAACGGCGTTGCCGTTCTGGAACTGAAAAGTCTCACATCGCTGAAAACGACCGCCAAAAAGATCACCGCCGCGTTTGAACTGACTCTGGTGTCCGGCGAACAGAAACGAAAACATCTGGCGGTGATGGATGATGCCCTCCCTCCTTCGGTGCCGATCATTTCTTCGTCGATCACCGAAACGCTCTTGTCCCAGTCACACGCTCTGAAACGCCGGTCTCGATTCATCGGCATCGCCGCCTTTCCGACATTGATCACGAACGGACTGGTGGAATTGGCACCGTCCATTCATACGTCAAAAGAAACGGCCGATGCCGTCGCTGCTCTTTTCAAAAGCATCAAAAAGGTGACGGCCCTGGTGCAGGACGGAACGGGAATGGTAATGCCGAGGATTCTGTGTCAGATCATCAATGAAGCGCTCTTTACGGTACAGAACGATGTTGCCACTCCGGCGGACATCGACGAAGCGATGAAACACGGAACGAATTATCCGCATGGTCCCATCGCCTGGGGAGAGATGATCGGTTTCGGGAATGTTGTCGCGGTTTTGGATGCGCTGTACGAATCGCATCATGAAGAACGTTATCGCGTTGCACCGTTGTTACGGCAAATGGCGACGGCGGGAGTATTTTGGAAGAAGGAGCGGGTGTAACAACGGGGAGACGAATGACAGTGCAGAAACACCAATGGCGAAAAGATGTTCGCCATTTTTTTTATACCGTCCCTCCCGCAGCCTTCAGCGTATTGACCATCAACATTGCGATTGTCATCGGCCCGACACCGCCGGGAACCGGCGTGATGGCCGACGCGATACCGGCGACACCGTCGAAATCGACATCGCCGACAAGCCGCGTTCCGTTTTTGGAGCCCGGGTCGTCGATGCGGTTGATGCCGACATCGATCACGACCACGCCCGGTTTCACCATCTCTTTGGTGATGGCACGGGGTTTTCCGACGGCGGCGATCAGAATGTCGGCCTGCCGAGTGAAGTGGGAGATATCCTTCGCACCGGTATGAGCAATCGTCACGACGGCGTTCGCCCACTCTTTTTTCTGGACGAGCATGTTCGCGACCGGTTTGCCGACGATGTTGCTGCGGCCCACCACCACCACATGTTTACCCGACGGATCGATCTTTGACCGTTTCAGAAGTTCGATGATGCCGTACGGCGTGCAGGGCAAAAACGTCTCGAGTCCGATCATCATCTTGCCGACGCTGGCGGGATGAAAACCATCGACATCTTTGGACGGTGCAATCGTTTCAATCACCCGTTGTTCGTTGATATGTTTCGGGAGCGGAAGTTGGACGAGGATACCGTGGATCTTCGGATCGGCATTAAACGTCCGGATCAACTCCAACAATTCCGCTTCACCCGTTGCGGCCGGCCGCCGTTCGGTGACGGAATAAAAACCGATCTCCTCACACGCCTTTCCTTTACTTTTGACGTACGCCTGCGACGCCGGATCTTCACCAACCAAAATGAATGCGAGACCGGGAACAATCCCCTTCTCCGCCCGGAGTTTCTCCGTTGCGCGTTTCACTTCTTCTTTGATCTCTTGCGATATTTTTTTTCCGTCGATGATCGTCATAGTCTCACACAAAGGCCCAAAAGGGAAAAAGTTAAAATTTCGGAAAGATCAGTTGTTCAAACCGCACACATTTCCCCGTTTCCGCCTCCACTTCGGCGATCACGCCGCAAAAGCGGACGTCGTTAACCGCCGTCTCATATTTATGCGGAGTCTGCGTGATAAACCGTTTGATTGCCAGGTCTTTTTTCATTCCGAGCACCGAATCGTACGGCCCGGTCATTCCGACATCGGTGATAAATCCGGTCGACCGCGGGAGAATACGAGCATCGGCGGTCGGCGTGTGGGTGTGGGTGCCGACAACAACGCTGGCGCGTCCATCCACATGCCAGGCAAGAGCCATTTTTTCCGCCGTTGCTTCGGCGTGAAAATCGATGAAGGCGATTTTCGTCTGCTCGTTGATCTTCGAAAGAGCCCAGTCGACCGTCTTGAACGGATCGTCGATCGGTTGCATGTACGTCCGTCCCTGCAGATTAATCACTCCGGCTTTGACGCCGCTTTTTAACTCATACACCGTGTATCCGATGCCGGCGGTGCCTTGTGGATAGTTGAGTGGACGGAGCAAATGGCGAAACGATGTGTACACTTTCCGCATATCCCACCGGTCGAATGTATGGTTGCCGCCAGTAATGACATGCACGCCGAGATCGAACAGTTGTTTCACTTGATTTTCTTCGATCCCCTTCCCGTCCGCGGCATTTTCGCCGTTGGCGATGCAGAGGTCGATGCGGTATTTTTCCAGCATCCCCTTTAAAATCGAGGAGACGAGGTCCATCCCCGGTTTTCCGATGATGTCGCCGATGAACAAGATGTTGATGGTCGATGCCACGGATTCACTCATTGCTCTTTCTTCACGCGGTACAAGACCGAGGGAGGGTTGGTGGTATAGGTGATCGGCTCCAGCCACGCCGGGGCGAGTTTCGGATTCAGGAGCGACTGGAATTCCGGCCGCATGTTTGCCTCGTAAATCCCGTAAAAGAAATAATCGGCATTCATCTTCTTTGTCTCCCGCTCCAGCGCGTCGAAGGTGTTGACGTACGGAAAATACCGCATCGTTTTGTTGATATAGTATGCAATGTGCGGTTTGCGGGAGACGACCACTTTGGATTCGTCGAAATCTTTGACGTTCGCGTTGAACCAGTCCGCAATCACGGTGATCTCCTTCGGCCCCGAATCGATATTCTGCCGGTTAAAATCATACGATCGGACGAAGGTCCATCCGATGAGAACTGCCGCGATGAGAAATCCGTTGTAGAACGGAATGCCGCGCCATCGTTCCCAGGTGAGCGTCACTACGCCGAAGGTCGCGTAGACGGGAATCAGGAACATCGAAAACCGTTCGCCGTAAAAGACCAACAACAACACAAGGAACATCAGGGCTCCGAAGACGAAATATGCCGATTGACGCGGTTGCGGGCGTGTCTTCCAGAGTCCGATCAGCCCCGCCATACAGCAGATACCGATCCCCCAACCGACCAGCAACTCCATATCGCTGAGGAAATGTTCCACAAAATTCCGAAAGAGTGTCGACAGGAACAATCCCGGATCGGCGAAAATCACCTGCGCCAGAGAGTGGTATTTCGCCGACTCCACATTCCAGTATTGATCCCAGCCGACCTGTCCTTTGGCGAACATTTCGTAGGCGATGTTCAGATAGTTTTTATTGTAAAAAAAACTCCCTTTTTCATTCAACGAATGGATCCCCCAGGGAGCGATAAACAGGAAAAAGAGTCCGATGAACATGCCGGAAATAATCAGCCGGCGTTTCATTTCCACGTTGTAGATATTCAATAATGTGACGATGAGAGGGACGGCGGCAAGGACGAAGATGCCGTTGTACCTGGTCAGGTACGCGGCGGCGGCGAACAGAGCGCTCAACACGAGATTGAGCGGTGAATATTTCGCGTCTTTTAATAAAAAATAGACTGCGGCGGCGGTAAAACAATTAAAGGTCATGTCGGTCCCCGCCGTGTACGAATATTGCACAAAGGTAGAATTGACGGCGGTCAACAACACGACTACGATCGCAATATCGGGACGGAACAATGTCCGGATCAGTTCAAAGGTAAAGAAGATCGTCAACGCAGCTGTCAGTGCGGAGACGATAATGCCGGCGGTAAAAAAGTCCTTTATAAAAAAACCAAACAGCGCCAGCACGGCCGGATATGCCGGTCCGCGAAAATCTTCGATCGTCCAGATCCCTTTGACAATATCTTTTGCCGTGGGAACATACGCCTGAAAAAAATCCGTTTCGACGTGATAATCTCCGACAACATGATATTTCAATCCGAGATACAACAAAACGATAAAATAGAAGGCCGCCAACGTGATTCCGGCAGCGGGATGACGCAGGGATGCGGCGAAAAAGGGAAAAACGGAGATCTCTTTGAGCGGTAATTTTTCTGTTTTAATCCGGGGAGAGTGTTTTTTGGACATTGACCTGCACGTTCGGTTTCACAAAGTGTGCGGATAAAATACTAAAAAGAGTCAGGGGGTGCAAGGTGT
>CAZRWF010000105.1:0-3023 GCA_964603685.1 uncultured Chitinophagaceae bacterium | reverse complement strand
CAGGATTCAGGATTCAGGATGCAAGGTGCGGGGTACAAAGTGCAGAATGCAGAGTGCAAGGTGCAAGATGTTTGATACAGAGTGGAGAATTGCGAGTGTGAGGTCGTGTGATTTTTGGATTCTCCTTACACTATTTGTATCGAATGCGGGTGTAGCGTCTGCCGAATACTTCGTCTGCAACAATCAACAATATGAATGCAGCAATGCCGACATAAAGAAATTTTCCGGAAAAAGTCTTGGATGCTTCCCCGACCGGCCGGATCACTTGCTCGCTCATCAAGGAGAAGCGGTCCGCCACCGATCGATACGCGGCGGAATATGATCCGATACTTTTGGAAAAAATATCCGTTCCGCTCCCGCCGTCCGAGGGATTTACGGCGAGAACGATGCCGATCAAGGACAGCACGAGGGTCATCGCAAAAATATTGGAGGAATTTTTCACCAATCGATACAGCAACGATTCGTTCCGCTGCGGCAGAACTTCTCCGAGGACAGAAGAGGTAAAATGTTTCGACGGCCGCACGATCGTTTCGTTGCGAACGGTATTTCGCATCGCCCGAAGAAGCGCCGCCTCTTGTCGAAGTCGGGGAGACGATTCCAACCGCTGTTCGATCTCGCGGCGGCGCGGCGGCGGCAGAACACCGTCCACGAATTCCATCAATTCCTGTTGTGTGGGATTCTTCATAACGTCACCAGATCTTTCATATCGTTTCCGTTGCGAACGAGAGCGTTCCGCAGCTGCATCCGGGCGCGAAACAACCGGTTCTTCACCGTTCCGAGGGGAAGTCCCGTCACGTCGACAATTTCATCATAACTCATTTCCTGCAAAAAAAACATCGTCAGAATCGACGAATAATGTTCATCCATCGCATCTATCTCCGAACGGATCATCGCGGAGAATTCTTTCCCTTCCAGATCGATATCCGGAAGAGCGCCGTCCGAAGGGACCTCGATCGACATTCCCTCTTCCGATTCTTCGTCGAACGACACCACGTTCATTTTCCCCCGCCGGCTCAGGGCCGACGAGCAGACATTAAAGACGATCCGGTAAAACCAGGTGGAAAAGCTGGATTTTCCCTCGAACGACGGCAATGCCCGAAACGCGCGGACGAACGCATCCTGCAACGCCTCTTCCGCGTCATGGCGGTTCTTCAGCATCCGGACGGCCAATGTCATCGCCTTTTCCTTATGCCGGTCGATCAGTTGCGCATGGGCTTGCCGGTCGCCGTTGAGGATGCGCCGGATGATGTCGTTATCGCTGGGATTCATGCATTTGGTTGTCGGTCCGTCATGGAATTAGACCGGAAGATCGACATCAGGGTTTCACTCCGCCGTTGTGAAACCTTGCCGCCCGTACTCAAGTCAAAGTAAGAAAGCAACGGACAAACATCAACACTCACATTATCACACTGGCAGGAGGTTTTATGAACGAAGAAATTCTCATCCCGATATTCATGTTCGGCGGTATTGCGGCGGTATTATGGAAATATTTCGATACACGGCACCGGGAACGGATGACGATCATCGAAAAAGGGATCATCAACGAAGATCTGAAACATCTCTACAGCCGCGTCGGTTGGAAATCCAACCCGTACTCCGCCCTGAAATACGGCATGCTTGCTGCGTTCATCGGCGTCGGCGTTCTGGTGAGCGCATTTATGTCGCAACTGTTCACTGTCCATGAAGATCAACTCACGACCGGGATCGTCTTTCTGTTCGGCGGACTCGGATTGATCACCTTCTATGCGATCGCCAAAAAACGGATGGCTGAGGACGAACAGGCGCGCCGGTAATCATCGCGTGTCTCCCGACGGTACCTTCAAATAAAAAGACCTTTCCGTGATGAAAGGTCTTTTTTATTTCCATCACATCGGTGAAGCTGTGAAGAAAAAATATTTGATTTCGGTTTATGCTTCCGGTTGGAACTTGTGCACTTCCTCCACCACCACATCCACGATTTCGCTCTCTTTAATTTTGCGGATCATCTCCCCTTTGCGGTAGAGAATGCCGACCCCTTTTCCGGCGGCGATGCCGATATCCGCATCGCTCGCTTCGCCGGGACCGTTCACCACGCAGCCGAGTACGGCGATCTTCACCGGTTTTTTCACCCCTTCCAACCGTTTTTCCAGTTCCGCCATGATGCCGAACAGATCGATTTCCAATCGTCCGCAGGTGGGGCAGGCGATCAACTCCACATTGCGCGTGGCCAAACCGAGCGAGCGGAGGATCTCTTTCCCGACTTCCACTTCCTTCACCGGTTCGTCGGTCAGCGAAACACGAATGGTGTCGCCGATCCCTTCGGAGAGGAGTGTGCCGATGCCGACGGCCGATTTAATCGTGCCGACACGCGTCAGTCCCGCTTCCGTGACTCCGAGATGCAGCGGAATATCGGTCCGCTGTGCCACCAAACGATACGCTTCGATCATTAACCGCACATCGGTGGATTTTACGGAGATGATCACGTCGCGGAAGTTGAACTCGTCGCAAATGCCGACATGGCGCATGGCGGATTCGTACAATGCTTCCGCCGTGGGATAACCGTACTTTTCCAGAATGTCTTCTTCCAGTGAGCCGGAGTTCACGCCGATGCGGATTGGAATCCCCTTGTCCTTCGCCGCGGTCAACACCTGCCGGATGCGGTCCTTCGAACCGATATTTCCCGGATTGATGCGGACCTTGGCCACACCCGCTTCGACCGCTTTCAGGGCGAAGATGTGGTTGAAATGAATGTCCGCCACGATCGGCAGAGGAGATTGACGGACAATCTCCGCCATGGCATCGGCCGCTTCCTTGTCGTTCACCGTCACCCGCACGATGTCGCAGCCTGCTTCGGCGGCATCGACGATCTGCTTCACCGTCCCTTTGATGTCGTCGGTTTTCGATTTTGTCATCGTCTGCACGGAGATCGGCGCGCCGCCCCCGACTTTGATTCCGCCGATATTCACTTGACGGGTGTGCCGGCGGATTCCGACTTTATAGTTGGAGGGAAGCGAATTCCCATTGGATTGTTGTGACGGTTGAAT
>CAZRWF010000104.1:0-8274 GCA_964603685.1 uncultured Chitinophagaceae bacterium | reverse complement strand
CCTTCGGCCGACCGTGAAAATATCGCCGTCCGATTGTCGCCGATCGAGGCCTCATTTTTATAGACAATGGATCGCAGAACGGTTTCCGCGGACTCTGAACCGGCCAACAGTAAGCCAAAAATCAATGTGGTCATCGTCAACAGAAGAAGGAAGAACTTCCATCGCAGAAGAAGGACCGCTGACAGCACCACAAATACCAGAAGGGCGGCGATCGATCCGCGGGATGTGGTCAAGTATAATAATCCGATGTTTGCCGCCAAAATGGCGGCGAAGAGAAAAATTTTTCCGGTTCGACCGAAGAGTTTCCATTGATCGGCGGAACCGGGAAGGCGGCCCGCTTCGCTGAGCAGCGGAAGCACCCACACCGGCGCCGTCAACACGATGATAGAACCGAGCGTATTGTGATGAACAAACAGCCCGCGAAAAGCCTCCTGCTCTGCGTTGTTCCACATTTCCGGCGTATTAAAAAATACGAGGACAAAAAGCGAACTCAGCAGGACAAGACCGTTCAGTGAACAGCATACCACTACGAGGATTTTCGGACGAAAGAGCGAATATCCTGCGACCAATCCGCCGGCGCTGATGATCAGATACCACACGGAACGCCCCGCGGTCATGGCGGGATCCATCGACCAGAGTGTGCTGAGTAATGTCCAGATGAAAAATGTCCCGATCAATGCCAACATGACGGTCGTCGGTGTCCGCCGCAGCGCTTCGGAGCGGAACAATGCGATGCACCATATCAGGACCGGAGCCAAAACATACGAAAGATCCGAGAATGACCGTATCGATTGGACAATCGGAATGGAACCGACAAGGAACGGCAATCCGATCCCGATAGCAGGAGGGGAGACGGTCAGTTTTTCTGTCGGTACAACAAGCATGTAATGTTGAACGATTGGATCGAATGGAATGGTCGGTACACGGAGCGGTTGGAGACATCGACTCGCGAACGGCACTCGGACACATTGTTACGGGAATTCTATGATTCGTGATAAATGTAGTCATTTTTAATATGAATTTCTTCTCGGTTCGAAGGTGCGATGGCGGTTCCGCAATGTGATCGCACACAGCGGGTGCTGCGGACTTTTCCGCTTTGACCGCGGAGTTAATTTTTTTATATTGCATTGTTGTGAGGGCGTTTAGCTCAGCTGGTTCAGAGCGTCTGCCTTACAAGCAGAAGGTCCGCGGTTCGATCCCGTGAACGCCCACAATCCCGCCGTTAACGCCATCATCCGATCATGTTCACCGAAGAACGATTGAAGACCACAGGAGCAGTATGAAAACATTCATGTTGTTGGTTGTTCTGTCACTGGTTTCCCTTCATGCCCAGGGAAACCTCCCGTCCTCCCGCCAAGCCACGTTTGTCGAAGCGGTCACCGCCAATGAAGTAATGATCAAAGCCAAGGGTATCGGCGGTGTCTCCGGCATGTTCGGACTCAAAGAGGAAGAATCGGTGAAGCTGGCCGAGCTCGATGCGAGGAAATCGGCCGTCTATTTTGTGCTTTATGGCGGAGCAGGATTGGACGGGATCGTTCGCAGCGACGAGGAAAAACGGAAATTCGCTCCCATGGAACAGGAATTCTTTGGCAATGAGAATGTCCAAAAATTCATCGCATGGGAAGCGAACAGTTTCGACAGCCGCGTGAAACTGGCCGGGGGTGAAAAAATCCGCGTCGAAAAACAATTCCGCGTAAACCGCGCCGCCATGGTGCAGATGCTGGTCGACCGGAAAGTGATCCAAAAATTGGACGATGTTGCCGATGAGGTCGGACTCCCCACGTTGATGGCCTTGCCGGAAGTACCGTCGGGGAAAAATCCGATCGACGAACTCCGGTCGAATCCGGTGCTCAAGCAGGCCGCGTCGGTGATCGAATCGTACCTCACGCAAAAAAAGTATAATGTCGTGGCGCCGGAACAAGCCGCGCAGATCTACGAACAGCAAAAAGCGCAGTTGAGCATCAAAGGACATGAAGAGGATCTGTCCTATATGATCGCATTGTCGGTGGGAAGCGATATTTATGTTTCCTACACCGTCACCGTCGATACACGAAAGGTCGGGTCGACGGAAGTCCGAAAAGCGTCCGTGTCGGTTCGTGCATACGAAACCACGACGGCGCGGCTTCTCGGTACGGAAACGGGATACAGCGAAGAATCGGCTGCGCCGGCCGCCGCGTTGACTGAAGCCGCGGTGACCAATGCGCTCAATAATGTCCTGTCGCGGCTCTCTTCTTACTGGCAGGATGACTTGAAAAACGGTTCGCAGTTTAAGATCGTTTTTTCGATTACCGGTCAGTTCGACGAAGAGACGCGGTACGATATCGCGGATGCGGCGGCGAAAACGTTGAAAAAGATCGCAGTCAAAACGAAAGAGAATGTTGTTGCCGACAATACGATCGACTATCTTGCGTGGATTCAGGATAAGGATTTGTTCGCTCCGTCCGCGCTGTATCGGGAACTCCGCCGTGAATTTATGGCCAATTTCCCGCAGGGGAAATTAAAACAGATCACGCTCAACAGAAAACTAATCGTCGTCGGAGTGGAATGATCTTTTCACCGTACGGTCGACCGATATCGTGTTCTTTTTGAATTTGCGAAGAGGTATAAAATGAAAAAAATCATTCTGGCGGTTTGTTTCGCGGCTTCGATGTCGTACGCACAGATTCCGACCTGGTTTTCCACCCACAGCCATCCGAAATATCCGGTGACGGAGTACATCATCGGTGTCGGTACCGGCGGGGGAGAGACCGGTGCCGAATCGGCAAAAAAGGCGGCGCTCGCGGATATTGCAGCGCAATTGCGCGTTCAGGTGCAATCCGAAATGAGGACGGTGACCGAAAGTTTTTCCGTGAACGATGATGAGCAGATTTATTCCGATTTTAAGCGACAATCCCGGACTGCCGTCAACGATGAGATCACTGGTGCGGATGTGATCGAAACCGTCGTCGATGCGCAATCGTCGACCACGTACGCCCTGGTAGTCTTGAACAGGGAAAAATACAGCGGCGCGCTCCGCAGCGAACTGGAGAGCGGATGGACCCAAGCGCGCGATCTTCGCGCCGCTGCTGCGGCGTTCGCCTCGCAGGGAAAACTCACGGAAGCGTTGCAAAGTATCGACCAGATCAAAGCGGTGTTGGCTCCGCTTTTTACGAAACAGGTGCTGCACAATGCCGCGGCGAAATCACCGTTTGTTTTTCCCGCCGCATTTAATCCCGCGGCATTGCAGGCCGATATCCGCACGATGTTGTCGAACGTGCGTTTGACCAAAAAAAGCGGAGACGGGCAACAAGGAACCATCGGTGAAAAATTTCCCTCACCGCTTGCCGTTGCCGTGACCGTCGGCGGCGTTCCGTGTGCCGGTGTTCCGGTCGTGTTTGTGTTGGATGACAAAACTGTGCTCGGGGAAGCGGTAACGGATGCCAACGGAACAGCGAACATCTCCACGATCGTTCGGAACGGAAAAGGGATCAAAGCGAAACTGGCGCTCAAGGGGCTTGGAAGGGAATTCGAACAAAATCTGAACGCCTCTTCCGTCGTTTTTACATGGACGACCCGCGCATCGGACAAGGCATTTTCCCTGACCGTCACTGCGAAAAATAAAAAAGCGGCTGATGCCGTACAATCCAAATTAACCTCCGCCGTGTCACAAATCGGATACAAGGTGGTGACGATGTCCAACTATGCGCTGACGGCGGAAATTTCGGCGGGAGTTCCGAATACGATTCAGGGAATGGCGGGAACTTTATACAATCTGACGATGGAGGTAACGGTCAGTCTCAAAGAGAACAAATCGAATTCCATCCTCGGTGCGGTAAAATTTTCGGCGAAAGGTGTCGGAAAATCGGAAGACGAAGCGTTGGAAAAAGCAGCCGGCGCACTCAAGATCAGCGAAAATGATCTCGCCGACCTGTTGCAGAAGTAAGCCGCCAGATTTCAACGAACAGGTTGTGCAAACTTCAAAAATTGTTTTCGAACTCTGAACCGATCAATTCATCCATAATCACGAATCGACCATCGAACATCAAGCATCGAGCATCAAGCATCAAAAATCGTGCATCAAGCATCCTGTATCTTGCAACATGCATCCTGCAACCTGCATCCTGCCCCCCTCACCCCCCGGCTTTTTTCAACAGCTCTTTCACTTTTGATTCGATCAAGTTCCGCACTGCTCTGAATTCTTCCTTTTCCATGTTCCGCGGGTCCGGAATATCCCAATCGATATGTTCTTTGGCCGGAATCCACGGGCATTCATCGCCGCACCCCATGGTGACGACATATTCGTACGGCCCGTCGGGAATTTCTTGAAGTGATTTGGAAGCGTGCGTTGTGAGATCGTAGTTCAACTCTTTCATCGCTTCGATCGCTTTGGGATTCACTTTTCCCGACGGCCGGGAACCGGCGCTGAAGACTTCGAATCGGCCGCCGCCGTGGATACGGGCGAATGCCTGAGCCATTTGGCTCCGGTTTGAATTTTCAATGCAGACAAACAGTAGTTTTTTCATGTAAGACTCCCTCGATATAAAAATACGACTTTCTTCCGTTCAATAAAACCTATTATGTATTATATTATTGTAAAGCGAAAAGACGATGAATCTCGTGTGTTGTATATCGTTGTTGACAGCCGGTATTGTGACGACATCTCTCCCGGCTGTGCAATGGGACCTTTCGCCGGAAAGATTCCGGCGGCATCTTTCCGTTTTGGCCCATGATTCACTGCAGGGACGCGGGACCGGAACGTCCGGTGAAGAAAAAGCTGCTCGGTATTTACAGAACGAATTGCGAGCGTATGGCATACCACCGGCTCCCGGAACGACCGATTATCTGCAAACGTTTCCGCTTCACGGCAGTACGGCGCTTCAAGAAACGGAACTGACGCTCTATGCGCCGAAAGACTCCTATCGACTCCGCTTGCAGGAAGATTATGTGCTCTATTCATCCGGTGCCCAAACATCGATCGCCTCACCGGTGCGAATGGTCTTTGTGGGATACGGCATCGTTGCTCCGGAATATGACTACAACGATTACCGGAATATCGATGTTCGCAATGCCATTGTGGTGTTTTTGTCCGGCGAACCGGTATCACGCGACCGAAACTTTTTTGACGGTGAACGCGAGACTCACCATTCCTCCTTCGTACTGAAACAAAAAAACGCTCTGGCCAGGGGAGCGAAAGGGAGCATTCTCATTCCGAATCCGAACGATCGGACAATGGACGATTGGTACGAACAACAGCGGCATTTTCTGTTCGAGGAGGTTCGGCTGTTGATGTCCCCGTCCGAAAATCTCAACATTCTGCTGAATCCAAAACTTTCCCCATTTTTGTTTACGGACGCCCCCTTTTCGCTGGAACAGATCGAGGTCATGGATCGTCGCGGATCGATGCGGAGTTTTGAATTGTCATTACGGGGTAGTTTTCAGGGAAAATTCGCCGAGCGGGATTTTTTTTCTTCCAATGTCGCCGGATACATCCGAGGAACCGATCCTGAATTACGATCGACCACTTTGTTGATCTCGGCACATTATGATCACTTGGGTATCGGTCCCGCCGTGGAGAATGATTCGATCTATAACGGTTTGTTTGACAATGCGGCCGGCGTAGCCGCCGTCCTGGAAATCGCACACGCATTGTCGAGGCCGGAAGCCGCCCCCCGCCGGTCGGTGTTGTTCCTTTTTCTTACCGGCGAAGAACGCGGATTTCTCGGATCACGGCATTATGTGCTGAATCCTTTACTACCGCTTCATACGACCGTTGCCAACATCAATGTCGACGGTCTCTCAATGTTTGAAAAAATACGCTCGGTCATCGGCATCGGCGGAGACCTCTCCGATTTGGGGGAATGGTTGACGGAATCGCTCGCACCGGCAGGGATCACGGTCGACTCTATTCCGGCCGGACTGTTTCGCGCGGACGAGTTTCGGAACTCCGACCAGTATATTTTTGCACAAGCCGGCATTCCGTCGATCCTGATCGCCGAAGGACTGCGGTATGAACATTCGACGGACGATGAAGGAATCCGGAGATATCTTCGTTGGTCCGAAGAAATATACCATACGCCGTTAGACGACCTTCAACAGTCATTCGACATAACGGCCTCGCTGCAACACATCGGATTGCTCCTCCGGTTTTCAACATTTGTTGCACGCCATCCGGCAACACCGCAATGGAAACAGCGGACTCCCTACAACAATGCGCGGCTGCGATCGGCGGCGGAACAGAAATGAAATTTGTTCTCTCCGTGATATTGTCCTGCCTCGTGTTTGGCGCCTGTTCCGGACCGGGAGAGATCCAACGGGAGAAAAAGACACTCTCCATCAAAGGTTCGGATTCGATGCTGCCGCTGGTGGAACGGCTGGCGGAACAGTTCATGCTGCGTCATCCCGGCATTTCGATTTCAACGGAAGGGGGCGGAAGTACGATCGGAATTCGATCGCTCATCGACCATGAAGTCGATATCTGTGCCACCTCCCGTCCCCTCACGGCGGACGAAGTGCGGCAGTTGGCATCCCGTTTCCAATCCCTCGGCATTTCAGTTCCTGTGGCAAAAGATGCATTGGCAATCATCGTGCATCCGTCGAATTCCATCCGGTCGCTTTCATTGCGCGCCATCAAGGAAATTTTTACCGGTACCCTTTCTCATTGGTCCGCCGTCGGAGGGGATGATCGGCCTATCACGGTGGTGCGGCGGGAGGAAAATTCCGGCTCTCACATGTTTGTGGAAGAACATCTTATGTCGGGAGAATCGTTCACCGAACAATCGAAACACGTTACCGGGCCGGCCGCTGCCATCGATGCCGTACAGTCGGACACGTCGGCGATTTCGTACTCACCGTACGCGTATGCCCGGAATGTTCGCATCGTTCCGGTGGACGATATTCCATTGACGTTGGAAACGGTCCGCAACGGAAGTTATCCGGTCACCCGCTATGTCTATTTTTATGTTGTTTCGCCGCCGGAAGGATTGACAAAACAATTTACGGACTGGGTGGTGAGCAAAGAGGGCCAAGCTGTCGTGCGGCAGAACGGTTTTATCCCGTTGTTTCACTGGGAGTAAAAAAAAGGGGCCGCATCGCTGCGGCCCCGCATCATTCGATGATCCTCCGGCTATTTCAAGAGCATCATTTTTTTTGATTGAACAAAATTACCGCTCTTCAAGCTGTAGAAATACACACCGGAAGAGAGTGCGGAAGCATCGAACCGCACTTCATGTGTACCCGCCGATTGAAATTCCGAAACCAACGTCCGGACTTCCTGTCCGATCGCGTTATAGATTTTCAACGATACGGAACCGGATACCGGCAGCATGTATTGAATTGTCGTGGAAGGATTGAACGGGTTCGGATAATTCTGCTGCAGCGAATACACGGCCGGAACGATTCCACCGACCGCCGGTTTTACTTCTGTCGTATAGTTGGTGTTGGAAGGATTGTAACTTGTCCATCCGGCATCCCATTGTGCGGAACGGGGAAGCGAAGGATCGAACGCACCGCGATAATTGACGTTGACGAAAAACGGTGCGTTGAGCTGCGGGGAACTAAAACTCGTTCCGGCAGTCGCTGCTTCCGATGCGGGACTCGGCCGGGGATCGGGATTCGAAGGATGAAATATATCCACCATGGACAATGCCGACGGCTGCCGCGGCGTCGAACCGAGATTGTTCCATCCGGCCGTGGTGAACCAGTTGGTGAAGTTGAAACCGACCGCTCCGGCGACGGAGGAAGTCACCAGTACATTGTTGCGTGCCTGCAAACTCGTGTTACGGATCTGCAGATTCCCCTGCAACGCATACGCTGCCGTCGAATCGTTCCGCAGTGACAGTCCCCAATTGTAGCCCATCAACACCGAATTATGAATGCTCAACCGTGTATTCCGGCGGATCACCGCGGCGTATTGATGTTTGTTGCCGACCGGCAGCACGTTGTTGGTATCCGACAACGGACCGACCAGAGTGATATTGGAAAAGACCGGAGACGTGAGCGGCGTCGACGTCGTGGGTGTTCCGTCGTTGTCGCTTTCGAAACCGTTGGTCTCACCGGCGGCATCCCAGATGTTCTGGTCTTTCCGCGAGAAGGCGAACTGAATCCGGCCAGAATATCCGTAATCAGTGTCAAAATCATCGTCGGTGGTATTGACTGCGACGAGATATTTCGCATCGACCGTTCCGCCGAACCATTCGAACGCATCGTCATTGGAATTGGTGACTTGAACATATTCAATCGTTGTACCGCGTCCGACTCCGCCCATCGTTAATCCGTTGATTTCGTTGTTCAGAGAGA
>CAZRWF010000103.1:0-8581 GCA_964603685.1 uncultured Chitinophagaceae bacterium | reverse complement strand
GTTCCGCGTGAACATGGCGAACCAGGAAGATTTCAATCCGACCACTCAAAAAGTCGGCGTGAACGGCAGTTTCAACGGCTGGGGTTCACCGACCTTCTTCTTGAAACGGGAAACGAACCACGGCAACGGCGGATCGGTCGCCTACAACGGCGAAAACTTCTGGTCCGGCACGTTCAAATTGCCCTTGAAAAAGGCCAATACGGATACAATCGGTACGGCAGGAATCGAATACGCATACAAATTCGTTCAAGTCGATGCCAACACGAAATGGGAAAGCATCTCGGACCGCAAGTTTACCATCAAACGCGGCAGCCAGGATACGACCCTTGCATGGAAATGGTGGGATGATGTGGGCGTGAAACCGCCGGCAGGTTCCGATACCGCCATCGTGCAATTCCGCGTGGATATGACCCGCGCAATCCAGACGAACGGCTACACCGTCGGCGACACCGTTCAAGTCCGTTATGGATTCGCCAACTCCGCAGAAGCCGTGTACACCCGCAATTTGGTGAAACAAGGACTTACGAACATCTATGCGGCAACAGATTCGTCGATCAAAAAAGTGAAAATCCAGGCCGACGGTTTGGGTAAACCGCTTGTGTATCAATATTACATTGTCAAAGGCGGACAGGACTTCCGCGAAGTGTATTATAACTTCGGCTACAACGGAACCGACCAGACACTGGCCGAACGTCGTTTGCTGCCGCTGAAGACAAAATCGAACACCGCTCTCGACACGTCGAAAGACCAGACAAAAGCGAACCGATGGCCCTTCTTCCGCAATACGCGGAAACTGGCCCGCGTCGTTGATGTGAAGTTCACCGTGAACCTGCAACCGGCCTATTGGCAGGTCGCAAAAGGTGACACGTTGTTCGACATTCAAGGACCGTGGAACGTCGTCAAAGCCGAAAGCGTGTATACCTGGGGTGTTTCGGTCAACGGACCGGCCACCGGCGGTTGGGCATCTTGGGGCACGGCCCTGTACAATGATGTCACGCGAAGAATGTACGATAACGGGACCAACGGCGATGCTGTTGCCGGAGACCGGATCTACACCCGTCATTATACATTCGGACCGGATTCCGTGTCGAACGGCAGAGACCGCGTCGGACAGGAATTTAAATTCGGTATCCACGGCGGCGATAACGAAGGCGGAAAAGGCGGATTCGGCAACAACCACATCGAGAACATCAACGATGCGGCGGCCACAGCCACCATTCACAGCCAGTTTGGAAGCATTAATCCTTTGTATTACAACGCATGGGATTTCCCCGGGGAAAAACGCGCTACCAGCGTTCCCGCGAACGAGCTGATTCCGGTGGAATATTCATTGGCCCAGAACTATCCGAATCCGTTCAACCCGTCCACGACCATCAACTACTCGATCCCGACAGACGGAATCGTGTCGTTGAAGATCTTCAACGTTCTTGGACAAGAAGTTGCAACGCTTGTCAACGAAGTGCAGACAGCCGGAAACTACAAAGCATCTTTCAATGCTGCGTCGCTCTCCAGCGGTGTGTATTTCTACAAGATCGAAGCGGGTTCCTTCACCTCGGTGAAGAAGATGATGCTGTTGAAATAATCCGTACGTGATGCCGTTCCGGGTGAACAACCCTGACGCATCCGTTGCGGTCGCTGTTCAAGAGGCAGGGTGAGTGATTGCCCTGCCTCTTCTATGTTGAGCCACTGCCGAAGGATTGTATGACCACCCACCGGGTGCCCGATTGGGCGAAGGATGCCGTTTTTTATCAGATCTTTCCCGAACGTTTCGAGAACGGCGACCGGTCGAACGATCCGCCGAATACCGAAGCATGGGGGAAATCTCCCAAAGGGAATAATTTTTTCGGCGGCGACCTGCAGGGGATCATCAACCGGATGGATCATCTGAAACGGCTCGGCATTAATGCGCTCTATCTGAATCCCATCTTTCAGGCCACGACGAACCACAAATACAATACGACAGACTATTCCGTGATCGATCCGTCGTTCGGGACGAACGAACTGTTCGACCGGTTTACGGAACTGTGTCGGAAGAACGGCATCCGGATCGTGTTGGACGGTGTCTTCAACCATGTCGGCACCGCACACTTCGCGTTTCAGGATGTGGTGAAAAACGGCGCGTCGTCCCCCTATGCCCCGTGGTTCAACGTTTATTCGTATCCCGTCCGCACACACGGAAAGCCGAATTACGAATGCTGGTGGGGGATCGCCTCGCTGCCGAAACTGATGACGCAGCATCCGGCGGTGAAAAAATATCTGTTCGAAGAAATTGCGCGGTGGACGCCGAAGATCGACGGTTGGCGGCTCGATGTGGCGAATGAAGTCCCGCATGAATTTTGGAAGGAATTCCGCACGCTGGTCCGGTCGATCAATCCGGAGTGTTATATCGTCGGCGAGTTGTGGGAAGATGCCAGTCCGTGGCTGCACGGCGACGAATTCGACGCGACGATGAACTACCGCTTCCGCGCCGCCTGTCTCGATTTTTTTGCGAATGACAAGACGAACGCCGCGGAATTCGACAAACATCTCCTCGACACGCGGAATTCCTATCCGCCGGAACATAATTTCGTGATGCAAAACCTTCTTGGCAGCCATGACACCGAACGATATCGCACACTGTGCCGCTTAGACGATTGGCGCGTCGCCTTGTCCGTGATCTTCCAAATGACGTATGTCGGCGCACCGATGGTTTATTACGGCGACGAAATCGGCATGGAAGGGGGAAAAGATCCCGATTGCCGCCGGACGATGATCTGGGATGAATCCCGCTGGCACCGGAGCCACTTTGATCTGCATCAAAAGTTGATCGCGTTCCGGCACTCGTCCGCCGCGCTCCGTCGCGGCGATTTTACGACTCTTGTAGCATCGTCAAAAAAGGATCTTTATGCGTTTCAACGGTCCTATCAACAAGAAACCGTGGTTGTGGTGCTGAACAAACACGCATCAAAATCCGAACTACGCTTGCCGGTTCCGATGAAAAACGGTTCGGTTACCGAGCTGTTGTCCGGATCCCAACATCCTGTTGCCGGCGGAACACTGCACACAACCATCCCTGCCCGGTCGGGCGCCATCTTCAAATTTTCATAGGAGTGATCGAATGAAACAGGTGCTGTTCTTGATGTTGCTGTTCGTTTCCGCGGAAGCGCTTGCACAGACGCCGGCGGACAGCGTGACAATCACCTTCCGGGCGCATAAAGGGGCCGGAACACCCGTCTCGCTTCCCGGACAGTTCTCCGGATGGTCAACGGCCAATACGATGTCGTATGATGCGTCGGTCTCGGCCTGGACTAAAACATACACGTTTAAGATCCATGATGCCGGGCGCGCACCGCTCGGAGATTCCGTCTATCAATATAAATTTAACGACGGCAATTGGTATTCCGATCCCCTGAATCCGGAACAAAATCCGAACGACAACAACAACTCGGTCCTCCGGTTGACGAACTTTTTTTATTTCCAGTTTTATACGGCTCAAACAGCCGACAGTATTACCGGAATAACGGTCGGCATCGTACACCGGAACAGCGATACGATCTCCTCCGTGAAGCTCTACACCGGCGTCAACGCCGGTTCCGCGACCATGGTGGATGTTACGCCCTCCTTGATGTCGGCAAAACGGATCTTGCATCACACGTTCGGCGCGGCGATCCCGAAGACGTGGTTCATCCGCCTTGTGGCAAAAAATGACAAGGGGGATTCGATTACGTACCAAAATTCCGTGTACGAAGTCCAAACAGCCGTGATGCCCGCTTCCGCAAAACACGGCGTAACGCTGAAAGGGTCGGGAGATTCGACGACATTCCGCCTCCGTGTGCCGGGGAAAAATTACGTGCTGCTCCGCATCGCGCCGGCAGGACAGCCGGTGGCAACTGCCGCGCCGCGGGTGATGAAAAAAGATCCGACATCGGACAATTGGTGGTTAAATGTTCTGCTGCAGCCGAATACGGAATATGAATATCTCTACGAAATTGAAAACAACAAAATGGTTTCCGATCCGTTCGGACGGCAATTCGGCACGTACGGGACGAAATTTTCCACCGGAGCATCCGGATTGGCGGCGGACAACTATGTGTGGCAGTCGAACAATTTTATCCGTCCTCCGCTGAACAAACTGGCGATCTACGAATTGCATATCGGTGAATTCGCCGGCGGTTATTACGGCAAAGGGGCGGGACAATCGGGATTCACCGATTTGAAAAGTTTGCTTCCGCATTTCAAATCGCTCGGCATAAACGCCATCGAGCTGATGCCGGTGAACGATTACGGCATCGTCGGCAAATCGGGCCATTCGTGGGGGTACGACCTGAACCACTATTTTGCCATCGAACCCGCCTTCGGTACACCGCTGGAATTCAAACAATTGATCGACGAAGCGCACAAGATGGGGATCGCCGTCATTCTTGACGTAGTCTTCAATCATCAAAACGATACGGGACCGCTCTGGCAGATGGCGCCGGACGAAGCGGTGAATCCGTACTTCAAACTGAATTCCGACGTGCGGTACAATGAGGACGGACTGCAGTTCTTCAAAGACATGGACCATTGGACCGCGGAAACGCAGGAAATGGTACTGGAAAACCTGAAAATGTGGATCGACGAGTACCAGATCGACGGTTTCCGGTACGACTATACGCAAGGGATCGGCTGGAACATCAATGAACCGACCAAAGGAATTCTCGGCTGGGTGAACACGATTGATACGATGTACAACGGACAGATCTATCAGATCGCGGAACATCTCCCCGGTAGTCCGGCGTTGATCTATTATTCCGGATTGACCGGCGGCTGGCACGATTCGTTCCGCGACGAAATTTTCGACGACGCGCGATTCGAGAATACGACTCTGACCGATTACGAGAACCATGTCATCGGATTGAGCGAGTACGGCGGGAACGATACTCCGTCTTCACCCTCATCGTACGCCAACAGGACGGAACCGGTGAACGCCACCGTAACACACGACGAACAATCGCTCATCTATGAAATGACGAACTTCCAATCCGTTCCGTTGTCGCAGGCGCTGCAACGCGACAAACTCTACGCCACCTTCATTTTTACGTCACCCGGCATTCCGATGTTGTGGCAGGGACAGGAGATCAGCGAGCCGCGCGGCTGGACAAGCGACAATCAAAAATTGTCCTACCGGCCGGTCGTGTGGGATTGGCTGCAAGTGCAGAGGGGAATCGATCATTTTAAGTATTATCAGACTCTTGTCAAACAGCGTTTGAACAATCCTGCGCTGTATCAAGGCGCCGTCAAAAAATTATTCCGCTATGAAGCGGCCAAAACATTGGTGTACGGATTCGAAGATACAACGACAAACTCCAAAGTGATGGTGGTGGCGAATCTTCATCCGTTTGATCAAACACCGACGAATGTTCCGTGGCTGGGGGAAGGAACCTGGTACGATGTGTTCGACCAGACGCAATTTACGGTAAGCGGGAATGCGGTTCCCAGTTTTCCGATCACCGCGTACACGGCGAAAGTGTATTCGAACAAATCCAATTCCGCTCTGGGCATCACTTCCGTTGCACCGATCGGGACCAATCTACCGGAGGAATTTTCATTACAGCAGAATTATCCCAATCCGTTTAATCCGTCCACAACAATAACGTACCGTGTTCCGCACACCGGTCCGGTGACGTTAAAAGTGTACGATGTGCTCGGAAGGGAAACGGCAACGCTGGTGGACGGCGTACAACAGGCGGGCTCCTACCGGACGGTGTTCAACGGCGCGCATCTCTCATCCGGATTGTATTTCTATACACTCACGGCCGGAGGCAGGTCCGAAACGAAACGTATGATGCTTCTCAAATAAAGGAATCGTATGAAGATGATTGTACTGGCCATCGCTCTGTTCTCCATCGGAACGGCCCAGCCGAAAGCGGTCGACGGGGGCGTGTTGTTCACATTCCGCGGAACTGCCGCGGCGGTCTCCGTCTGCGGCGATTTTAACAGCTGGACGCGCGAGGCGAATCCGATGGTCAAGGATACGAACGGCGTTTTTTCCGCCGTCGTCCGCATGAAACCGGGAATTTATCAATACAAATTTTATGCGGACGGCGAGTGGGTGCTGGACGGGAGCAATCCCGGCACAACGGAAAACTACAACAACAGCGGTTTGAATTCGGTCTTTACGCTGAAAGAAGGAAATGAGATTGTCTATCACGGTTATCAACCAACTCCCAAAGGTATTATGAACGACGAATATCCGAAAAGCGGCGGCACGCTGTTTGTCAATTTAATCTGGCACCAGCATCAGCCCCTGTATCTCGACCCGGCGACCGATCAGCTGCAGGGACCGTGGGTCCGCACGCACGCCACCAAGGACTATTACGACATGGCGTCGATCCTGGAACAGTATCCCGACATCCATTACAATGTCAATTTGACCTCTTCCATGCTTTTCCAGCTGCAGAAATATTACGTCGACCGGTTGAAACCGTTTGTCGACCTCAAAAAGAATCGCGTGGATGCCAAGAAATTTTTCGCGGCATGGAAGGGAAAAACCGATCCGTGGATCGATCTGGCCCTCAAACCGACGAAAGATTTTAACAAAACAGATCTGGAATTTTTACTGCAGAACACCTGGAATGCGTTCGGCATCAGTGAAGTGCAGATTGCGCGGTTTCCCGCCTATGTGAAGTTAAAAGAACGGAACGCCAAAAAAGAAAAATTTACGGAACAGGAACTGCGCGACATCAAATTCTGGTTTTACCTCGCCCATTTTGATCCCGATTTTCTCGAAAAGAAACAATGGCTGGCGGACGGAACGGTGATTGACTTGACCGATCTGGTGACAAAACATTCGGACGGGACGTATCATCTCACAAAAACGATCTCCGAGGAGGACTGCAACCGGATCATTGCCGAAACCTATAAAATCTGTGCGAACGTCATTCCGATTCACAAAAAACTGATGTACAGCCACAAATCACGGCAGGGTCAAATCGAAGTCGCCACGACGCCGTTTTTTCATCCGATTCTCCCGCTCATTTTTGATTCGGATCTTGCCCGGGTCTGTCAGCCGAACGATGCCATGCCGAACAGGTTCCATTATCCGCAGGATGCCGATGCTCAAGTGGCGATGGCGGTCGACTATTACACCAAAACGTTCGGACAGCCGCCGCTCGGCATGTGGCCCGGCGAAGGTTCCGTGGCACACGAAGTAGTGCCGATCTTTAAAAAGAACGGCATCCAATGGATTGCCACGGATGAAAAAATTCTCGCCCGGTCCAAACCGAATCACCAGCCGAAATATTTTCCGTATGAGGTCGACACGACCGATGTCGCCGTCGTCTTCCGTGAAACGGAACTGTCGGACAAAATCGGATTTACGTACCAGAATTATGTCGGTGAAGATGCGGCGGATGATTTCATTAAATCGATTCTGCGGTACGCCCCGAAAGCGGGGGAACCGGACCGTCTGTTGACCGTGATTCTGGACGGGGAAAATGCGTGGGAATGGTACCGACGGGACAATGATGCAAAGGAATTCCTCCATGCATTGTACCGAAAGTTGACGGCCCTGCATGCGTCGAAACAGATCATCACCGTCACCATGTCCGAATACATCCACGGCAACCCGAAACGGGGGGTGGCGGCCCATCCGGTGGAATCGATGGCGAAACTGGACTGGCTCTATCCCGGTTCGTGGATCAATGCGAATTATGATACCTGGATCGGCGAAGATGAAGAGAATCGGGCGTGGAACTATCTGCTGACCGCACGTCAGGACCTCGAAAAGTCCGGATTAAAACAGCCGGATCCGACAGCGCCCGAACCCAAATCCGGAACAAAAAAGTGGTATGCGTACAAAACGTGGGAAGCGATGTACGCCGCCGAAGGATCGGATTGGTTCTGGTGGTACGGGACGGATCAAAATGCGCCGGCCGGCGATAAGCCGTTCGATATTGCGTTTATCACACATCTTCGCAATCTCTACATCTTCGGCGAGAAGGCGGGCGGAAAATTCCCGAAACGGGATTTTCAGCCGATCATCTCCGAACATGAACAATTGTCGACCAAAACGGCCGGCGGAACGATGGCGCAAAGTAAAAAAGATTCCGTCACCGTTATTTTCCACTGCGATGCCAAAAGCATTTTTGTCCGCCGCGGAATTTATATCGTCGGCAACCACCCGCTGTTGGGCGCGTGGAAACCGAACGAAGTGCGGATGTACGACGACAAATCGCAGGGGGATGAAGTGGCCGGCGATGCCATCTATACTATCATGCTGCAATTTCCAGTTGGAACTGAATTGGAATATAAATATACTAACAGCGGACCGCACGGAAGCTGGGAAGGGGAAGAATTCCCTCAATCGAATCGAAAACTTCTTCTCGACGGAACGGAGAACCGCGTAGTGGTGAAGGATGTGTTTGGGGTGAAGTAGGGTGGTGGATGTTGGATTCAGGATACAGGATGCAGGATATAGGATACTGGATTCTGGATACTGGATGCTGGTTGCTCGATTTTCGATGATGATATTGATCAAAGTATATTAAATAAATGGCGGAGAACAATACTAAACCGACAAAAGCGAGCATCGGGAAGTATATTGCCTCCAGAGCGAGCGAAA
>CAZRWF010000102.1:0-8689 GCA_964603685.1 uncultured Chitinophagaceae bacterium | reverse complement strand
GAGGTCTCCTATTCCTCCTCGATTAGAAAAATTTTTAACAATTAGTATCGGGTATATAAAAGGCAAAAAACTAAAGCCAAAAAAATTTCTAACTAAAACTAAAGTATGGTTTAACGAGTTTACAGTTTTTAAATTTAAAGTTTCTCTTGAAGATTATTGATTAAGTGTTTTTTTCAAAACCCAATTCAAATAAACCTCTTCATCGCTCTTCTCACCTGCTTCTCATCCATCCCGAAATAATGTCCGAGTTCGTGGAATAACACCTCCATGATGCGGAGCTCCATCTCTTCTTCGGTGTCGCAGACCGATTCGATATTTTTCTGATAGAGGGAAATTTTATCGGGAACGGTGGCGGTGCTGCCGTACCACGTTCCCCGTTCTGTCAGCGGAATGCCTTGATACAGACCGAGCAACGAATATTTATCCCCGCCGACCAAATCCAACGCATCCTCGGAGGGATAATCCTCCACGACGATCTGTACGTTCTCCACCTTTTCGGTGAAATCCGCCGGAAGCTGATCGAACGCGTGCTGGGCGATCTCCTCAAACCGTTCGCGCGTAATGCGGGTATCGTATCGTTTGGGCATGGAGGAATGTAGGAGAAATCCGGCGAAAGAAAAAATCACTCCCTGGTCACTGCGTGGGTACGATAGGAAAAGGTGGCACACAAAGGCACAAAAAAAAATATCGATGGAAAACTCGTCTCTGAAGCTCACAGTCCCTTTTTTATTTGTGAATCCCTGCCCCGTCCCAACGAGACTCCTTTGGAGCCTCCGGCGGTGTGTGGTGAAAAAATCCGACAATGTGCCGTTCGTTCTTGCCTGTGCCATTACGTGGGTACGATAGGAAAAGGGGTTACACAAAGGCACAAAATATTTATATCGATGTAGAACTCGTTTCTCAAGCTCTATGACCTCTTATAATCTGTGAATCTGTGGTGAAAAAAATCAGACAAATCGGTTTGAATTTCTCCTCGAAATTTCCGTTGTTGGACTCCACATTCGCCCGGGCGTGCACCGGTCCGCCGCTGTTATTTATCCACCATCAGAGGAGTTCCGTATGAAACGACTTTTCTCCATACTCAAGTGGGGAGGCATCGGCCTCGTTGTGTTGATTGCTCTTTTTGTCGCCGCCGTATTCGCTCTGCAGAACCGTTCGTTCGATGCGCCGTATCCGAACATCGCCGCAAGCACGGACAGCGCAGTGATCGCCCGCGGAAAACATCTCGTGTACGGTCCGGCCCACTGCAACTACTGCCATATCGCTCCGTCGGACGTTCCGAAAGTCCTCAAAGGAGAGTTTGTTGAACTGAAAGGGGGATATGAATTTAAACTACCGCTCGGCGTCATCCGGTCAAAAAACATCACGCCGGATAATGAAACCGGTATCGGCCTCCGGACCGACGCGGAACTGGCGCGCATTCTCCGTTACGGCACCTATCCGGACGGCAAAGCGGTCTTTGATTTTATGCCGTTCCACAACATGAGCGACGAGGATTTGACAGCGGTGATTTCGTTCCTCCGCTCGCAGGCGCCGGTGCGGAATGAAGTGGTGAACCGCGAAATGAACTTTGCCGGAAAAGCGGTGATGGCGTTCCTCATTGAACCGGTCCACCCGGTCGCCGAACCGCCGAAGGAGACAACAATTGATTCCACCAGCACGTACGGAAAATATCTGGCGAACTCCGTCGCCAACTGCCGCGGCTGCCATACGAACCGCGATCTGATGACCGGCGCCTTCGTCGGTCCGGAGTACGCCGGAGGATTCGCCATGCCGTCGGAAGAAGATCCGAACATCATCATCACCTCCCCCAATATTTCACCCGATCCCGAAACGGGACATATGGCCACATGGTCCGAAGAGGTGTTCATTCACCGGTTCCGGCAGGGACCGAAAGTCGCCGGTTCGCCGATGCCGTGGGGTGCGTTTAAGAACATGACCGATCTCGAATTAAAGGCCATCTATCGATTTTTGCAGTCGGTGGAACCGGTGCACAACAAGATCGAAAAGATCGTCGCCGAAGCGAAAGAGTGAACGATATCCGCGGCCGCCGGTCGCGGTGCAGACCGAAACAGCCGCGCTCACTCACCGCGGATACAAAGCCGTCGTTACGACGGCTTTGGTGTTTTAAACACTGTCGCTGGAAAAAGTTCTTCTCTTCCATACCGAACACGCACAACGGAAGCGTTTGCTGCTGTACATTATCAACATGAAAAAAAATTCATCGTCCGTGCAGTTTTTTCTCCCGCTGTAAGCGACGCAATTTCAATCGACAACACACGGTATGCAAAATTTGCACGGTGGTGCGCACAAAAATTTTGAAACGTGTCACTGACTTTTGCGTGCGGGATCGTTTACTTTCTGTCAAAGCCCGGACAAACCGGGGAAACAGATCACAACAGAAAGGGATCACCGATGAGAACGCTATTCGTTTTGGCTTCGCTTGCCGCAGCGGGGTTGGGGGGATGTATGAAGGACGACAATCCTTCCGCACCGGAAGGACAGGGTACGATGCAAGTTGCCATGGTAGATGCGCCCGCCTCCGGTTATGATTCCATCATCATCGTCGTGTCGGAAGTATCAATTCACAGCAACGCGTCATCGGAAAGCTGGATCACTCTGAGCAGCGAAACAAAGACGTATAATCTTCTCGCTCTGGTGAACGGCAGCCAAGCGCTGCTGGGAGAGGCGAAACTGAACGCGGGGACGTATTCGCAGTTGCGTCTGACGCTCGGCGATTCTTGCTGGGTGTACGCTTCCGGTGCGAAAATCGCGCTGAAAGTGCCGAGCAAGGAGATCAAACTGAACATCCACGCTCAGATCCAGGCCAACGTTACCTATACGATGGTGCTCGACTTCGACGCAAACCGTTCGCTCGTCACCACGGCGGCCGGACTCGCGATGAAACCGGTCATCAAGGTGCTCACAACGGCCCAATCGGGATCCGTCAGCGGTTCGGTAAACACGCGCGCATCCATCTACGTGTACGGCAACGGCGACACGGTCTCCACCATTACCGGGGCAAACGGCGGATTCAAACTGATGTACATGCAGCCGGGCACGTACACCCTCACAATCATCTCCGCAAACGCCGCGTTCCACGATTCGACGATGACGAACGTCAACGTCGCCGGCAATCAGGTCACTACGGTCGGAACGATCGTGCTCCGTTCAAAACTGTAACGGTCCCGATCTTCCGTACAACAGAAAAGCCGGCCCACGCCGGCTTTTCTGTTTTTGGTAAACCGATCACAACGCGCGGGCAAGCCAGCGCATAATGTTCAGAGCTAGGTGTCGTCCGTCGTGTCCGGGCGATTGTATCCCGAACCGTTCCTCTCCCGCCTTTTGAGCGGTGATCATCGCCGCTTCGCCCAGCATCACCACCCGGCCGTTGCCGTATTCGAATGCAACCGCCTGCGATGCTCCGGCAACGGAAAGAGGATCGCCAAACCGGGTGTACGTATTGGTGAAAAAAATCATGTCCGGTTCTTCCCAGATCGAATCGGGAATTACTTCCGTTGCGTGCGGGGAGAGCGTCAGAATCGATCCGCTCCCCTCCGGTCCGCGCATCGACTGACCGGTGAACGAGATGATCCTCTCTACCCGCTCCGTTTCATCCCGCCCGTTCAGAATCGGATGATCTCCCAACAATCCGTTCGCCCGGGAAAAAACCAATTGCGACTTCCCATCCACTTGCGATGCGGTGAATGAAGTGGAATCAAAATAGACGGAATCGTTTGTGAACCCGCCGTGAAATCGTACGCCGAATTTTTCCGCCAGTCCGGCCGACGCTCTTCCCATGGGATGGTGATCGGCGATCAACAGAAGACTTCCGCCGTTGCGGACCCATTGCTCTACGGCGTCGCATTCTGCATCAGTGAACGCGGGATCGAATTTTTTCTCCTCCCCACGCGCATTCACCACCACCAGTATGTCGCCGGAAGTTAACGACTCACGGGTGAAGAGTCCGGAATGCACCCGGACGACATATCCGTCATTCCGAATCAGCCGGACAAACGGTGCGAAATTTCCCTCCGCCGTATGAAAGTTTCGGTGCCCTTCGTCGAACAGCACGGTCGGACCGGAAGAGGAAAACATGGGGTTTTTAACGGTAACATCGGCGTCCAGATCAGCCCTTTGTCCGTCACACGAAACGAAAAACATGTTCATGAAGAGAATCGTTGTCCGATAAAGCATCGTTGCCCCTCTGTTCGATTCTGAGGAGTGAATTGTCCGTTTATTGAGACTCCAATATTGTGAACAGGGTTTCACACCGTGAGGCCGGTGGCGGGTCGACCGTGACATCTTTTTACAACGTCTGACCCATACCGCACATCTTTTACGTTCTATTTTGCGTTCTTGACCTACACACAACAAGGGAGGATGTCATGAAACAGCAAAATAGATTTTGGACCGCCGTCGTCGTATTGCTCGTTCTTTTCCACACCGCCGCCGCACAACCGGCACCCCGGTTTTCCACCGAAGAAAAAAAGATCACGTATATGATAAAAAATCTGTCGAACGGACTCGTCTCCGGCAACGACGGCGTGATCGCCTCGTCGCTGCACATGGCCTCGGTGCTCGCGTTAAAATATCCCGGCACACCGACGGCAGAGCTGAAAAAATTGATCGACGGGATCCGGCAGACACACCCATCCGGAACGGTTCGCTACAAGGCATACATCGCATCGACCGTCTGCGAAAATCCGGAATGGTTCGCGGCAGATGAACGGTTGAACACGGCGGAAGAGCCGGCCTTTTTCCGCGCCGCCTCAGAAAAAATCCGGGAACATTATCTGAGTGTGAATGAATAATCGCAACACTTGCTCTCCTCCCGGCGCCCGAAGTCTGTACGATTCGGGCATTTTTTTTGTGCCGGCGTCATCGGCCGGCCGCGGGGATGCAGAGGGAAAATAGGAATTGGCGCCGAAGTTGACGATATTGAGGGAAGAGGAGAGCTTATGGCACAAATTGCATTTCGCGGAGAGTCAGGGAAAAAATATTCGTTCGCGATCCACCCGCTGACGACACTGTTTCAGCAGATCCCCGCCGTTTACGTCATCACTCAGCGGGTGACGGATGAGTCGAACAAAGTATCGCACAAACATATCTTCGTCGGTCAAACGGACAATCTCGGCAAACAGTTCGACGGCATGAAAGATCAAATGCTCAATCGTTTTGGCGCCAACTGCATTTGTATCCATCCGGAAGACGACCGCAAAAAACGGCTGAACATTGAATCCGACCTCGTCGGCAATTACCATCCGCCGGGAAACAGCTGATCCTACAGCTCCGAATGGAGGATGTTCTGTTCGGTGTTTTTATCCACCCCTTTGACCAGCACTTCGGCGGAAGGATATTTTTTCTTGATCTGATGATAGACGAGAACAAGGGAAAATTGATCCCCGCGATTCACGGAGAGCTCCTTTTCCTTCTGTTCTTTCCCGTTCACGAACGTTTTGGCGTTAAATTTTCCGTCGGGATTTTTGCTGCAGCGTAATTCGATGGTCTGTGTTCCGGACATGATCTCTCCTGTTGTCGATAAAACTCCCCCTAAGATACAACATTTGCATGAGAAATATTTTGCGTATCTTCGGAGAACCGAAAATTTCCATGACAATACCGATCTCTCCCGTTTTCTCCCTTCGGACCGTGATCAACTCGCACGGATGGTACGACCTGCTCCCCTTTTCGACGAATGATCGTTTGACGGAATTGTCCGCCGTGATTTCCCTGTCGCCCGCCCGCCATGTTCCCGTCACCGTATCGCAATCGGGTGCGACGCTGAAGGTCCTTCACCGCTCGCCGCGCCGGCTCACCATCACGGAAAAAGAGCGGATCAAAAACAGTGTCCGCTCGCTCTTGCGGTTGAACGAACCGATGGAAGAATTTTACGCCCTTTGCCGGAAGGAGCCGCATCTCCGCTGGGTTCCCCGTCGTGGCGCGGGCCGGCTGCTCCGTTCCCCCACGATGTTCGAAGATGTCGTCAAGATGCTCTTCACGACCAATTGCAGCTGGGCGTTGACGAAAATTCAAACGAACAATCTGGTGAGAAAACTGGGGACGAAGATCGACGGAGACTATTTTTCTTTTCCGTCACCCGAATCGATCGCACAACGGTCGGAAGCATGGCTGCGGAAAGAATTGTCGTGCGGATACCGCGCACCGTATTTGCTCGCGCTCTGCCGCGGAATCGCCGCCCGGCGGATCGAGCTGGAATCGCTCCGCACGTCGGACCTTCCCACCGAAGAGCTGTATAAGCAGCTCCGTGCGATCAAAGGGATCGGCCACTATGCGGCGGGAAATCTGCTGAAACTGATCGGACGGTACGATTATCTCGGGATTGATTCGTGGGTGCGGAAGCGGTTTGCGCAGGTTCACCGGCGGGGACGGAAGACCACCGACACCGCGATCGAAGACCATTACCAACGATACGGAAAATGGCGCGGCCTTGTCTGCTGGATGGACGTCACTGCCGATTGGCATGAAGAACGATAATATTTTCGCCGCCGTTTCGCCGGATCCGCCCCCCTTTGCAATTCCTTTTCTGATTGTTCATATTGCACTCGAACATTTCCGGAGTACGCCATGAAGGTTGCCGTCGTTGCGTCCGAATGCGCACCGTTTGCCAAAACGGGCGGCCTCGCCGATGTGGTCGGCGCGCTGCCGAAGTATCTCGCCGCGCTGGGGGCCGACGTAAAAGTGTTCATCCCCAAATACGACGCGATTGATGAAAAAAAATTCGGACTGACCTTCCTCACCGCCGTCGGCGAATTGCGCGTGCGCGTCGGGGGATATCCGCGTTCCGTGTATGTTCATGCCGCACAGATCCCCGGCTCCGCGGTGGACGTGTTTTTCGTCGACTGCCGGGAATATTTTTACCGCGGCACCATCTATTCCGACGCGTGGGACGAGGATGAGCGGTTCATCCTTTTTTCCAAAGCCGTGATCGAAATTTGCCAGCGGTTCCAGTGGGCCCCCGACGTGTTCCATTGCAACGACTGGCAGACCGGATTGCTGCCGGTGCTGGTGAAAGATAATTTCGGTTGGGACCGGATGTTCGATCGTACGGCGTTTCTCTATTCCATCCACAATATCGGATATCAAGGCCGGTTCTCGTTCGAAACGCTCGCAAAGGCGGAACTCCGATCCGAATACGGCCGCGGCGGCGCGCTCGATCTGGACAACTCCTTCTGCATGATGAAAGGGGGAATCCTCTTTTCGGAAACGATCACCACGGTGAGCGAAACCTACGCGCGCGAAGTTCTAACTCCGGCCTACGGTGCGGGACTGCAGGATGTGCTCCGTTCCCGTGAAGCGGATTTTTTCGGAGTGCTGAACGGCATCGATACGACGGTCTGGGATCCGGCAACGGACAAACATCTTCCCTTCCATTATTCGAACACCGATCGATCGAACAAACGAAACGTCAAACGGTTTTTACTCGAAAAAACCGGACTCCGGTTCGATGACGCCGTGCCGGTGATCGGAATTGTTTCCCGGCTGGTCGGACAAAAGGGATTCGATCTCATCGCTGAGGCGATTCAAGATCTGATGGCACTCAACGCCCAATGGGTCATTCTCGGCAGCGGCGAGGATCAATATGAACGGCTCTTCACGGCCATGCACAATGTGCTGCCGCAGAAATGTTGGGTGTATGTCGGCTTCAACAACGAACTCGCCCATCTCATCGAAGCGGGGGCCGACATGTTCCTGATGCCGTCGCATTATGAACCGTGCGGATTAAATCAAATGTATTCCTTGCGGTACGGAACGGTCCCGATCGTTCGAAAGACCGGCGGTCTGGCGGACACGGTGCGGGACTGGCATGAATATCTCGCGCAGGGATCGCGAAACGGCAACGGTTTTTCCTTCAACGATCCGACCGGCAGCGCTCTGTTCGCCACGGTCCGCCGTGCAATCGATTCGTACCATATTCCCGAAGAATGGGATCAGATCCAACGGAACGGCATGTCCGACGATCTTTCGTGGGAAACGTCGGCGAAAAAATATCTCCGTCTCTACGAACGTTCCATCCACCGCCGCAGTGCGTGACCGCGTGTTGAACTACCGTCCATACGGAAATTCCGGTATCGCGCTTCCGGTGCTCGGATTCGGCGCCGGATCGATCGGCGACGGCGCGATTGATGAAAACTATGCCGGATATTTCCTGAACCAGATCGTCGATCTCGGGATCACCTTCATCGATACCGCGCGCGGATACGGGCTCTCCGAAGAACGGATCGGTCGCCACCTTTCCTGGCGGAGGAAAGACTTCATCCTCTCCACAAAAGTCGGATACAACATTCCCGGCACACAGGATTGGACCGCCGCGTGTATCGTCGCCGGTATCCACCACGCACTCCGGTTGATGCGGACCGATTATATCGACATTGTGCATCTGCATTCCTGTCCGAAAGCGACATTGGAGCAAGGTGAAGTGACCGCGGCGCTCCGGTCGATGGTCGATGCGGGATATGTCCGGGTTGCCGCGTATTCCGGCGAAAACGATGCTCTCGCCTTTGCCGAATCTTCCGGATCGTTCGGAGGATTGATGAGTTCGGTGAATGTATTCGATCAACGGTCGATCGATACCGCCGTCGCCGCCGCTGCGCGGAAAGGAATGGGATATATCGCCAAACGTCCCATCGGCAACGCACCGTGGAAACACACCGTGCAGCCGCACGGA
>CAZRWF010000101.1:0-8814 GCA_964603685.1 uncultured Chitinophagaceae bacterium | reverse complement strand
ACAGATTACTCATCGGTGAATCTGTGGTGAATACATCTTGCGACATTCCCGCGGCTTGGGCCGCGCAAAACTTTTTTTGTGACTTGGTGTGAGATTTTCATGAACTATATTTTCCTTTTTCTTTTGTTCATCGTTTCGACCGTGCTGCACGCCCAGCTCCCCGCGCCGACGACCGGACGGATCGACGGAGTGGTACGCGACCGTGCCACGCGCGAACCGCTGGTGGGGGTGAACATCGTCATCGACGGCACGACCACCGGCACGGTGACCGATATCGACGGAAAATATTCTCTTCTGCGGATCGAACCGGGAACGTACACGGTAAAATATCAGCTGGTCGGATACGCCACCACCACGCTGCAAAACGTGATCGTCACCGCGGGAAAAAGTGTCGTTCACGACATCAGCCTGGAACTCTCCGCCGTAGAACTCCGCGAGATTATCGTGGAAGCGCAGCGGACCATCCTCCAGCCGGAACAGACCGGCACCATCCAGCGGATCACCTCCGCCGAAATCGCGTTGATGCCGGTAACGCAGTATCAGGAAGCGGTCCGCATGCAGGCCGGAACGACGCTGGAAGGGAACATCCGCGGCGGCAAGACGACCGAGGTGATCTATCTGGTGGACGGAATGCCGGTGCAGGATGTGATGAGCGGCGGATCGAACTCCGAACTTCCCACCTCCTCCATCGCGGAACTGACGATTCAAACCGGCGGATTCGAAGCGGAATACGGCAACGCCCTTTCCGGCGTGGTGAATGTGATCACCAAAACCGCCCCTTCCACGCATCAATTTATGGTCCATGCCGCGAAGGACGATCTCGCCGGCACTGCGCATAATAAAACGACGCAGGTCGAGGCGACCGCCGGGGGTCCCATCATCGCGAATTCCCTTTCGTATTACGCGTCGCTCAATTGGCGCCAATCGGGAACCCGCTGGTGGCAGGATTTTGTGAAAACATTTCCCGGCGACATCGAACGGTCGTTGAGCGGATTCGGCAAACTGGATTATGTCGTCGATGCCGACACGCGGCTTTCGGGACAGCTGCTCGTCTCACAACTTGAAGCGCGGGACTACGAATTCAGCTGGCGGTTCAATCTCGCCGGCATTCCGCCGCGGGAACGGACGTCGCTCCGTGCCGCCGCGATACTGACGCATCTGTTCAGCACCAACACGATTTTCACCGCGCGCGTGAGCCATTCCATCACCGAAAATTTCATTGCGGACGGTCCGAAAAGCGCCATCAATCCGAACGACATCTATCAATACGATCTCTTCCTGCAATACATCGTTTCGGGAAAACGGAATCTCTGGAGCCGGACGGAACAGCAGCTGACGCTGATCAAGTCCGACATCTCCACGCAGTTCGAAGGGGGCCATCTGTTTAAGACCGGCGGCGAACTGTATCTCTATACGATCGACGCGGACATCACCAAATATGAACCGCAGAAATCGTACTTCGGAAAACCGCTCGTCACCGAACCGCCGCTCAATTTCAGCACCACCTATACGTACCGTCCGTACTCCGGTTCGGCGTTTATTCAGGACAAGTTCGAAGTGAAAAAAAGCGGCATGATCGTCAACCTCGGCGGCCGGGTGGACTTCCTCGATCCGCGCGCTTCCCGTCCCGCCATCGAACTGATTCCGGTGTCGGACAACGAATTCACCACACAATACAAAGGGGAGATCGCCGCCTCGCCGAAAGTGGTTTTCAGTCCCCGCTTCGGCATTTCGATTCCGTACTCCCCCACCGGCGCCATCTTTTTGAATTACGGACATTACGTCCAATTCCCCCTTTTCGATTATATGTATTCGGGACTCGACGTGGTGGCGCAGCAGCGCGGGGTGAGCGCCGTGGTCGGAAATCCGGACTTAAAACCGGAGAAGACCAA
This sequence comes from uncultured Chitinophagaceae bacterium, assembly GCA_964603685.1. Lineage (GTDB taxonomy): Bacteria > Bacteroidota > Ignavibacteria > UBA10030 > UBA8401 > UBA8401. The sequence continues at coordinate 6,922 of CAZRWF010000101.1, read as the reverse complement.
AGCATGGGAAATCAGCATCCGGCAGGCGCTGACGGACGAGTATGTGTTGAACATTCTCTATTTCCGGAAGGAAACGGAGAACCAGGTGGACAGCAAAACATTCGTCCCGACCGACAGCAAAGCGGCGGGTGATTACGGATTTGCGGAATTCGTGAACAATCCCACCGCACAAGCGGAAGGAATCGAAGCGAGGATCAGAAAGATCGCCGGGGAATTTTTGAAGGGGGAAATTTCGTACACATTTATGCTCGCGCAGGGACTGAGCGAAAATGCGACGCAAGGATTAAACCTGGCGCAATACGGCATTGAGCCGTACACGACGCCGTTTTATCTCAGCTGGGACCAGCGGCACACGGTGAAGATCTCCGCCTCGTTGTCGCTGCCGTACGGAATCAACGCCGAGATGTTCTATAATTTTAACACCGCAAAACCGTACACGTTTTATCCCTCCCGCGACGGCTTTACGCCGCTCGACACGACGCTCCTGTTTGTGCCGAACAACCGCCGGATGGAAAATTACTCCGCCGCCGATTTGAAAGTCTCCAAATCTCTCCCGGTCACCGAAACGGTCCGAGCAATCGCGTATCTCGACATCCGGAATCTCTTCAATGACCGGAACGTCCGCTGGTTCGACGCTTCCGGCCGGATCGGCGGAGAGCTTGCCGATCCCGGAGCGTATTACGTCGGTTTCCGCGCGCTGGCGGGGGTGCGGTTTGAGTTTTAGTCCCCTCTTTCTGTTCTTTCCCTTCAAATTTGATTATATTGGTTCGTCAATCAACCTGTGAAATTTTCACAGGTTTTCTTTTTCCCGACAGTTCCCAACGGTCATGCTGAGCGACCGAGCCCTTTTTCGGCGAGGGAGTCGAAGCATGAGCGACACCGTTGCACTGTTTTGAAGGAGTCGAAGCATGAGCAAGCGCCGCTTGATAAACAACCATCCTTCGGTGCGTCCCATCGGGACTTACTCAGGGTGAACGCGAAACGGCGCGCGTCGAAGGAAAACTCACATCGTGTCACTCTTCGCTTCTTCGCTTGAGTGTGACTACAGGTATAAAAAAATATAAAATATAATGAGCGACCAGAAATTCGACATCAATCAACCGATCCAAGTGGGAGGGCAAGCGGTCATCGAAGGGGTGATGATGCGCGCGAAAGGGATGATCGCCACGGCGGTCCGCCGGGCAAACGGCGAGATCGTGGTGAAAAAAATGCCGTTTGTGTCGGTCCTGGAAAAACATCCGCTGCTCAACAAACCGGTCGTGCGCGGTGCGGTGGGACTGATCGAAATGATGTATATCGGCATCAGTACGCTCAATTATTCCGCCGAAATCGCGATGGAAGATGAAGAGGCGAAAAAATCAGCCGAATCCGGCAAACCACCGGGGGAGAAAAAAGCGCAGTCCACCCTGGCACTGACAGCCACGCTGATTTTCTCACTTGCGCTCGGGGTCGGACTTTTCTTTTTCCTTCCGCTCTTCGCGGCCACGCAGCTGTTCGACGTGGCGCAGCGTCCATTGGAATTTAATCTCGCCTCCGGCGCCATCCGGATCGCGATCCTGCTGGCGTATCTTTACGGCATTTCCACAATGAAGGATGTGCACCGTCTTTTTCAGTATCACGGCGCGGAGCACAAGGCGGTTTTTGCGTTCGAACAAAACGCACCGCTCACCGTCCCCTCCGCCATCACGTACACCCGTTTCCATCCCCGCTGCGGCACCAGTTTTGTGCTGCAGGTGATGCTGATCGCCATCCTGCTGTTCAGCGTGATGGATACGATCCTGCTGCAGTTCATCGATGAGTTGACGCTGCCGATCCGTCTGGCGACGCACATCCCGTTCATCCCGGTGCTCGGCGGGATTTCGTACGAGTTCCTGAAATATTCCGCCAAACACAGCACCACGGCCATGGGAAAACTGTTCGTCGCTCCGGGACTCTGGCTGCAGAAAATCACCACCGAAGAACCGGACGAATCGATGATGGAAGTATCGCTCGCCGCACTGAAAGCGGCGCTCCAGAGAGAATAACAGAACATATACCCGAACGTGATCACCCCGTCACCGCACCCTTCAGGGTGCGGTATAAAAATAGCCACTATGAACAACCTCGTCGACAAACTCCAATCCATCAAGCGCCGCTTCGCGGAGGTGCAGGAAAAACTCTCCTCGCCCGATATCGCGGCAGACCAGAAAAAAAGCCGCGAACTGGGGAAAGAATTCCGTGAACTGACGGAGATCGTCGCCGCTGCGGACAAATATCTGCGCCTGCACCGGAACATTCACAGCAGCAAAGAAGTGCTGGCAGCGGGGGGCGATGCGGAACTGAAAGAGATGGCCCTCGCCGAAATCGCCGAACTGGAACCGCAGCTCGAACGGATGGAAGAAGAAGTGAAAGCGCTCCTCGTGCCGAAAGATCCGAACGACGACCGGAACGTGATCGTCGAGATCCGCGGCGGCACCGGCGGCGAAGAGGCGGCGCTGTTCGCCGCCGATCTCTACCGGATGTACGTCCGATTCTGCGAACGGAAAAAATGGCGCGTGGACACGCTGGACTGGAACGAAACGGGCAAAGGGGGATTTAAAGAGATCTCCCTGAGCATCGACGGCGAAGATGTCTACGGCGTGTTAAAATTCGAAAGCGGCGTCCACCGCGTGCAGCGTGTGCCGGAGACCGAAGCGCAGGGACGCGTGCACACCTCCGCCGCCACCGTGGCCGTGATGCCGCAAGTGGACGATGTGGAAGAGGTGGTGATCAATCCGGCGGATATCGAACTCGCCACATACCGGTCGGGAGGCAAAGGGGGACAAAACGTCAACAAAGTGGAAACGGCGGTCCGGATCACCCACAAACCGAGCGGCATCATCGTGGCGTGCCAGCAGGAACGCTCCCAGCTGCAGAACCGCGAGCGGGCGATGAAGATGCTCCGCTCAAAACTGTACGAGATGAAACTGCAGCAGCAGCAGAGCGAACAAGCCGCCGCTCGGAAATCGATGGTCGGCAGCGGCGATCGGAGCGACAAGATCCGCACTTACAATTTTCCGCAGAACCGGGTGACCGACCACCGGATCGGGCTGACGTTGTATAATCTGGACCGGTTTATCGACGGAGACATCGACGAGATGGTGGAGGCGCTGCGGCTGGCGGACAGAGCGGAAAAGCTGAAGGAAGGGATCTCGCTGTAAACCGGAGGACGTTATTGATTTGCCGGTGATTCTTTTTTTTCTGTTCGCATCTTTTCAAAAAACTCCTTCACCATCGCTGCACACTCCCCATCCAGCACTCCCCCCACGACGTGCACCTGATGATTCAAGCGTTTGTTCTCCATAACGTTCATCACGCTGCCGCTCGCCCCCATTTTGGGATCGTAACAGCCGAAAACGACCGTCGGTATCCGTGACAGCACGATCGCACCGGCACACATGGGGCACGGCTCCATCGTTACATACAAAATACACTCTTTCAGGAATTTGTTTTCGAGATGCGCGGCGGCGGCGGTCAAAGCGATCATCTCCGCATGGGCGGTCGGATCCTTCATCATCTCCACCTGATTGTGTCCTTTGGCGATCACCGTTCCGTTATGCACGACCACGGCGCCGACCGGAACTTCCTTCCGTTCGAACGCCCGCTCCGCTTCGCGCAGTGCGAGTTTCATCCACCGTTCGTGCTGGGTCATTGTTTTTTTTCGGTGAACGGAGTCAGTTCCACCAGGTTGCCGACGGGAGATTCGGCGGTCTCATACACCTGCGCGGTGGAAAACTCCTTCAGCGCGTGGTTGATCCGTTTGGAGGCGACTTCGATCTCGTCGATCTTTTTGAGGGACTCGGGTTCGGTCACCTGCTTTTTGAGAAGCCGGGTGTATCCGAGAATGATGGCGAGGGGATTGTTGATCTCATGTTTTAAAGTCATGATTACTTCGTGCAGCGTTTGGATCTGTGTCTCTTTCAACTGGATGTTGTGCTGCTGCTCCAGCAGCTCCTTCTCCCGTTTGTGCAGCCGTTCCCGCAGTTCAATCACCTTCACCAGCGCGTACGACAGGATCCACATCCATAACAGCGTGTCAAAATGCTGCAGCGTATCCGTGGCGCCGAAATGACGATTTTTGAACTTGATGTAAAAGTCCATCGTCGAGATGAAATAATAGCTGTAGATAAAATACGAGGCGAGAATCGCCGGGTACCGAAGGACAAAATCACGGACGGAGTTGAAGAATTTTTTCATCAGCGGGGTCGATAACGTCGTTGCGGAAAGATACTCAGATAGGATGCTGGATGCAACATGTGGTGTTAAAAAAACGGCCTCATGTGATCCCTCCCCTTTCCCGCCGGAACGCCATCGTCGAAAAGCCCTTCGCATTTTCCACGCAGTCGTACGGGTCCGGTGAACACCGTTGGGGCAGAGGGAAATCGCCGTTTTTTTCATGGGGACTGCGCTTCCGCGTCATTCGAGGTTATATTGTTTTCATGATGGATTTTCTTACCTTTACGGTGCGTTGTGCTGAATAATATTGACAACCGCAGAGAACGTTATGGAAATGGTATTCGTCGCAGGTATCGGCATCGCCCTGTTGATCGAATTGTTGTTGATCGTGAAACGGGAAAAAACGCCGTCGGATCTTCTGCTGACGGTGTGGATGTTCGTCGTACTGCTGCACCTGTTCCTTTTTTTCCTCTACTACACCGAAGAGATCTTCCACTTCCCGTCCTTGCTCGGGATCGACACATCCCTCCCGCTGTTGCACGGTGTGTTCTTGTATTTTTATGCCGGTTCGCTCACCGGACGGCTCCCGCGCCGGCGGACCATCCTTGCTCTGCATTTCCTCCCCGCTCTGTTGATCTATCTGTACATGGCCGATTTTTTCCTTCTTCCTGCCGATGAAAAGGTGCGGATCTATCGCGCCAAGGGTGAAGGGTACGAATCCTTCCTCGTCGTACGGCAGTATCTCATCGCCCTTTCCGGCGTGATGTATGTTGCCTGGACGGTCTTGATTCTTCACCGTCACCGGAAAAGCATCGGCGACCGATTTTCGGACATTGACTGGGTGAGCTTGCGGTGGCTTCATTTTCTGACGATCGGCATGGGAGGCATTTGGTTCCTGGTGATCGCCTTTCCGGAATCATCTGTCCATTTTCTCGGCGTGGTGCTGTTCGTCTTTTTGATCGGATTTTTCGGCGTCCGCCAGCCGGGCATTTTTCACCGGCACGGTGTTCCGACGGAAATGGAGGAGGAAGAGCAGCGGAAAAAATACCCGAAGTCGGGTCTTTCGCCGGAACAGGCCGATCAATTGCACAGCGCACTCCGGGCGTTGATGGAAAAAGAGAAACTGTACCGGAAGAGCGAACTGACCATCGGCGATCTGGCCGCCCCGCTGGATATCCACCCCAATTACTTGTCGCAGGTGATCAACGAAAAAGAGGGGAAAAATTTCTACGATTTTGTGAATTCGTACAGGATCGAAGAATTTAAACAATTGCTCTCCATTCCCGCGAACCGCCGGAAAACGCTCCTGGCATTGGCGTTCGACTGCGGATTTAACTCAAAATCCTCCTTCAACCGCTTTTTCAAAAAAGCGACCGGCCAAACCCCGTCGGAATATTTTACCGCCCTCACGGCGGAACCCCCGACAACACCGTAAAAACGTCCCGCCTTACAGGCAGACACCTCCATTCCGGTCCCTCCTTTCAAGCAGAAGCGAAATCGCCGCGCGGCGGACGTATCTTTCTCCCTGATGTTCATCATCGGATCCATCATTCATTCATCATCACAAGGAGAAATACCATGACTTCCATCGCAATACGTACCGCCGCCGTTGTTTTGACCCTGTTCGTCCTGTTCCCCGCCGCTGCGTCCGCCCACGGGGGAAAAGCGGTGACGCTGCATGTCAATCCCCGCTGGTCCGAATGTTCGTTCCAGCTCGACCCGTCGTTGACGCAAAGTGCGTGGGGAGAATTTACCAAAGAAGCGGCGATGGTCGCTTACTTTCGCCCTCTCACCGATGCATCCTCGTTCGGGAAAGGGAACTACGAATTTTCCGTCGTACAATGGAACACCGCATTCGACGACACCAAATCGGCATGGAACGACACGTTTGTGCATCCCGATTCCGTTCACTGGCTGAAAGAAGGAGACCGGCTCGGTTTTCCGGCGCTGACGTTCCGCGCCGGCGTGACGGACCGGATCGACATCGGGTTGACGTGGACGAAAAATCCGAACGCGAATTACGGATTTTGGGGAGGGCAATTGCAGTACGCGTTGATGAACGATCCGGAAAGTGAATGGTCCGCCGCGGCCCGGTTGACCGCCTCATCGTTGTTCGGACCGGACGATCTCGATTTTTCGGTCTATGGCGTGGATCTGCTGACGAGCAAACGTTATGAGATCTCGAAAGAATGGTTCTCCGTCACTCCGTATGCCGGAATTTCATTGTGGCACTCCCGTTCGCACGAAACCTCCGCGGTGGTGGCATTGACGGATGAAACGGCGACAGGAATGCAGGGAACAGTCGGTGCGGTTTCGGATATCTCCTTCGCCCGGCTCGGTGTGGAGTATAACGTTGCGGTAGTTTCGACGCTTTCATTCAAGGTCGGCGTCAATTTTTAAATATTTTATTCCGATGAAAAACCCCACACCGCAGCGGAAATATATCGTCGTTTTGGTCGTGATCTTTATCATCAGCGCTTTGGTATTGATCACGTCCATTTCAATGTTACTACGCTGATAATTTGGTGATTATTTAAAATAAAAAATCCCGATCACTCGGGATTTTTTGTTTTATGTTGTTTCGTACACTGGACAGGAGTCGAACCTGTAACCCCCAGCTTCGTAGGCTGGTGCTCTATCCAGTTGAGCTACCAGTGCGTGTACTTTCAGTAGCGAAACCCCTTTGGGGTTGAGCTACCAGTGCGTGTACTTTCAGTAGCGAAACCCC
>CAZRWF010000100.1:2061-9037 GCA_964603685.1 uncultured Chitinophagaceae bacterium | reverse complement strand
CAGCACGGAACGTTGCTGCGTTCGAAATTTCAATCGGACGCCGTCACCGCGGCACAATCTTTTCCGGTCTTTTCGTTCCTTGCTCCGCCATCGGTTTCATCGCCGTCCATGATTGCATCATCCCTCCCGTCGGGAATCACTATGGTGGAATATTGCTTGTCGGAGAACGACGTTTGGGCGTTCATTCTCCGGCCGGAGGAAGAGGTCGCCGCAGTGAAAATTTCGTCGTTCGGTTTCGTTTTGAGAAAAAAAATGGAGCGGTTGATCGAAGTGCTCTCGGCGGAAGATTCATCGTCACCGGATGCGGTCCGCTTGTCCGGCGAGTTGTATCAATTTTTCATCGCACCGATCGAAAAATATCTTTCCCGGCAGTTGATTATCATCCCTCCCTCGGGCGTGCCGGCGTTTCCGTTCCATCAGCTGATGAAAAACGGAACCACACTGGCGGAAAAGATCCCGCTCTCCTATCTTCCGCATTCGTTGTTTGCACTCTCCCGGGCACGGTTTCCGAAATTCATCAACAGCATCGCCGCATTCGGATTTACGACGGACACTCGGTGGGGATTGGAATTTGAATTGCGGGACATCCGGAGTTTTTTCGGTAACACACAAATCAACATCAATCAATCGGCGACGGTGCAACGGCTCGAAGGTTCCGTCGGTGAGATCGTTCAGATCTCGGCACCCTTTTCGATGGATGCCGACAATACTGCATTCGTACAATTATCCGACGGAAGCATGTCCAAAACAGCGGCGCGCGTTCCGGTAACGCTGTTCGCCCGGCTGCATCCGTTCCCTATCGTATATCTTACCGACGTCCGCCGGACGGAAAATGCCGTCACCGACCTTCATGCGATCTACTGGATGCTGAACGGATCCGCCGCAGTGATCGCCAACCGTCTTCCCATCACCCCCAATACGGGAAAAACATTCACTGCCCATTGGTATTCGGCATTGACCGCCTCTCCCGATCCCGGAAAAGCATACCGTTCCGGTCTGACGCACTTGTCACGGAAGAAAGATTTATCGAACGGATTTGCCGGTGCGGCGTACTTCTACTACGGCGTACGGTGATCGTCCGGATTACAAATGGTTCAGAATGATCGGAATGAGGAACCACGCCCAGATTAATCCTCCGAATACGACACATCCCAGCGCGACGATGGCCCAGGCGACCATCTTCATTTCCGTTTCCATTTTGTGGGAATTGCGGTAGGAAAAAAAACCGGCGATCGATCCGACGAAGAGGGAGAGAAGAGAGAGAATCAGAAAAACGGGGAAAACAATATTGTCAGGCATAAAAAAACCCGCCGACGTTTCGCGGCGGGCGGAAGAGAGCAGTTATCGTGTTCTTTTTACTTTGACGGTGCCGAGGCCGGATTCGATATGAACATCCATACGCCCTTCGGCTTCGGAATAATTTTCAGATTCGTAGACACCCTTTTTCTTCCGGATAAATTGATTGTCATCCAGAGTAAGATTGGAAAGCCAGCTGTCCTCGTATTTAATCCGGAGCCCGATGGATTGGGGAACAGCTATCGTTAACGCTCCGAGGCCCACATTGATGTTCACGGAGACATCCTTTTTTAATTCTCCGCCGAAATCGAGCACGTACGATCCGACGCCCCCTTCGAATTCCAATCGCTGAAAGTTCGCATTGTTCAAATTGTTGGCGACGAACTTGCTCACGCCGGATTCGATCCGCAATGTTTTGATCGCGCCGGCATTGGGCACATCAAAATCCAACCGCGAAGAACTGGCGCCGGTGGAGATCGAAAGGTCGTTAATGGTCAAACCGGTGAAATCAAAATTGCTTTTTCCCGCGCCGAGTTCGGCATCGATCGACAGCGGAAGACCTTCCGCCAGTTCCACGTACCATTCGTCGCTCTTAAAATTAAAATCGGAATTGACGCGGACATTCATTCCGCCGTCCGCGGAGGATTCGACTTCGGTCCCTTCGGGATGCATTTCGAGGTTCAGCTCGCCGACCGAATTGCGGAGGTAATAATCGAGTTGGATCCGCGGCGTCCGGTCTTTTTCTTTCTTCTTATAGTAGACACCGACGACCCTGTCCGGTTTCCCTTTTTCGATGTTCACCGAACCGAAGGAGGATTCGATCCGTACTTTTACCTCTTTTTCATCGGTCCGTTTCACTTCCCGGTAGATATGTTGTGCCGAAAGGAAATGGAAAAAAACGAAGAGCGTCGATCCGAGGAGTAACTGTCTGTTTGTCATAAGTCAGCCGTTGATTGGAATTGGGGCTGATGGATATTTACGCCCGGCCAACGGAAGAGTTGCGGTCAGTATTGGTGAATTTTCTTCTTCAGGCGTTTGTAGAGGATCTCGCGCGCCCTGAAAATATGGGCTTTTACCGTTCCCAAGGGCAATTTGAGGGTGTCGGCAATTTCCTGATAGTCTTTATCCTCCGTATGGCGCATTAGGATCACCACCCGATACTTTTCGGGAAGCGCATTGACCGCCTCTTCGAGAATTTTGGTCCGTTGACCCGCGATGAGCGTTTTATCCGGTTCGTACGACGAATCGGGGATTTCAAAACTGTATTCTCCGTCTTTCGATTCCAGCGGCTTGTCGATGGAAAATGTGGCGAGTTTCTTTTTGCGGATGTAATCGATGCAATTGTTGGTGGCGATCTTGTATAACCAGGTGGAAAAGGCGAACTCTTCGTTAAAATTGTGGAGCGAATTGAATGCCTTGATGAACGCCTCCTGCGTCAGGTCTTCCACCTCATCCTTGTCGTGCACCATGCGGTAGAGCAGATTGTAGACCTGGTCATGATACTTTTTCAGGATCGCCCGATAGGCGGTTTGATTCCCCTTCAACGCCGCTTTGATATTTTTGGAATCTTCCGCGCGGGAATCGAGGCGCCGTTGAGCAAGAACTTCCTCTCTGGATTTGGGCAAGGGAACGGACGATATGGCGGAGGAAGTTTTTTTCTCTGGTGGCATTGGTTGTCTGTTGTTCGATGCTGGCGAACGAAAATTACTCAAATTTGCATGCACTTGCAAGAATCGGCGGGGATTAAGTTGAGATTGCCCTCATTTCTTGTTATACTTCTGTCGTTCCTCCTCACAACCTTCACACTTTTTTCACATCGAACGTATGTCAGTATCAATTATTGTCGGTGCCCAATGGGGCGACGAAGGCAAAGGCAAGATCGTCGATATGCTCAGCGAAAACATCGACATCGTAGCGCGGTATCAGGGCGGCGCCAATGCCGGACACACCGTTGTCATCGGTGACAAAACCTATGTGCTTCATTTGATCCCGTCGGGGATCTTTCAAAAAAATGTTCGGTGCGTCATCGGCAACGGTGTGGTGATCGATCCGGCGGCATTGATGGAAGAGATCGAAATGATCCGATCGTTCGGGATCACCATCGACGGTCGGCTGTTCATCAGCCATAATGCGCATGTGATCATGCCGTACCATAAACTGCTGGACAACATCCGCGAACAAGGGGCGCAGAAAATCGGAACGACCGGCCGCGGTATCGGACCCGCCTATATCGACAAATACATGCGGACCGGGATCCGGGTGGTGGACCTTTTGGACAGGAATGTTCTCCGGGAAAAATTGACCCGGAACATTGAAGAGAAAAATCAGATTTTGAGCAAAGTCTACGGACGGACCGAGATCGACATCGACAAGATCGTCGCGGAATACCAGGAATTCGACAAAAAGATCGATCTATACATCACCGACACATCGGCGTACTTAAACGATGCTCTCAAAAAGAAAAAAAGGATCCTCGCCGAGGGGGCGCAAGGAGCATTGCTGGATGTGGACCACGGTACATATCCCTTCGTCACCTCGTCGAATCCGACAAGCGGAGGGGCCTGCACCGGACTCGGCATTCCGCCCACCTCCGTCAAATCGATCATCGGCATCGTGAAAGCGTATTCCACGCGCGTCGGGAACGGTCCGTTCCCGACGGAATTGGAGGATAGGACCGGTGAAACATTGCGGACGATCGGCCATGAATTCGGAGCGACCACCGGCCGGCCGCGGCGGTGCGGATGGCTGGATATGGTGAGCCTGCGGTATTCATTGATGGTCAACGGCATTTCGGAAATCGCCTTGACGAAACTGGATGTGCTGGATGATTTCGACGAGATCAAAATCTGCACCGCATATTCGCTGAACGGAAAAGTCCTGAAGTCCTTCCCCACCGATGTACGCACTCTGGAAGCGGTTGAACCTGTCTGGCGCTCCTACCGCGGCTGGAACGAACCGATCTCGGAGATCAAAAAGTGGAAAGACCTCCCCTCCCGTACCAAAAAATATGTCGAAACCATCGAACGGTTGGCCGGCGTCCGTGTGTCCATCGCCTCCGTCGGTGCGCGGCGCGATCAAACGATTTTGAAAAAATAAACGGCGCACCTGCCGGCCACCGACGGAATCCGGGCGGATGACCGTTTATTCTCATTGCCATGAAGCTGAATACCCGCAGTCCCAAATCCGGTAGGATCAAGGTCGCCCTCTTCGTCGGTGCGATTCTCATCGTCGTTCCGATCCTGCTCTACACGCATAACCTGGTGGTGCAGCTGCAGAAAAAGCAACGCGAAACGGCAGGACTGTACGCCCGTTCGCTGGAATACATCGCCAACAGCAATCCGACCAGCGGTACCGACTATACGTTCATTTTCGACGAGATCATCGGCGCCATCGACTTCCCGGTGATCCTCACCAACGGCGACGATACCGAAATCATCACCACGAAAAACATCGCACTGGATTCGACTTTCTCTCCGGAAAAACGCCGCACACTCCTGTTCGAGATGATGCGATCGATGGATGCGGAAAACAGGCCGATCATCGTCACGTATGCGGATTCGCTGGTGCTCAACAAAGTCCACTTCGGCGAATCGCCATTGATCGTTCAACTGCGCTGGCTGCCGATCATCGAATTAACGATCGCATCGTTATTCATTCTCGTCGGGTATATCGGATTCAGTTACATTAAACGGAACGAACAGAGCAATATCTGGGTCGGGATGGCGCGGGAAACGGCGCACCAATTGGGGACTCCTCTCACCAGTTTGATGGGATGGATCGAACTGCTCAAACACCAGGCATCGTCGGACCCGAAAATCCTCGAAACCGTTTCGGAGTTCGAACACGATGCCAAACGGCTGACGAAAGTGGCGGAACGTTTTTCCAAGATCGGATCCAAACCGGATCTAAAAGACGAGAATATCACGGAGATTCTGGATCGGAGCATTCGCTACTTCGAAAAACGGATACCCCAGACCGGGAAAAAAGTGAAAATCGCGATCTCCGCCGGCGACGGATTCACCGCGCGGGTGAACAGCGAATTGTTCGAATGGGTGGTGGAGAATCTGATTAAAAATGCATTGGATGCGATGGAAGATGGAAAGGGGGAAATCCTGTTCACCCTTTCCTCGGACGGTAAACGGAAGATCATCGACGTGAAGGATACCGGAAAAGGGATCGATCCGTCGTACCATAAGGACATTTTCCGTCCCGGTTTCAGCACCAAAAAACGGGGGTGGGGACTCGGGCTATCGTTGTCGAAACGGATTATCGAAACGTATCACAACGGAAAACTGACCGTCCACCACAGCACGGTCGGCGAAGGGACCACATTCCGGATTGTGCTGCGGTGAGATGCCGTCACGATTTCGGTTTGAACACCTGCCAGCCGATCAACGCACCGAGAAATGAAAAAAGAGTGTTCGGAAGAAGGTAGATGAAGATCGCGAAGAACGATCCGATGATGTTCGGTTCCTGTTCGCGGGATTCTTCGATCAACTGCAGCATCTCCGGCGGGAAGTCGACCTGCATTCGTTCCGCCAACCGCAGCATCATCTCAATCGCAATGTCGCCGAAGACGAGCATCACCGCGTATTGAATCACGACGCTCGCCACCGAAGAGATCACGCCGGCCATTATACCAAGCGACGTACACTCTTCGCGCGTCAGAGGCCCCATCTCCGGCGTCACATCCTTTTGATATAACACTACCGCCAGAAATCCCCCCAGCATCACCCCCGCACAGCAGAGACAATTCAGGAAGTTCAATCCGGGCACCGCCCAGACCGTTGCAATGAGCAATCCTCCGTACAATGCGGGGAGAAATTTATCAGGTTTTGACATGGTCCATGCCTTTCAGCGATGTGTTGAGAAGAGAACGGACGGTTTCCGTCAACGGAGCATGGAGAATCAGCGCCATGCCGATACCGAAGAGAAATCCGGTCGCCAGACGCGAAACGGCGGTCGATTCCCACACGGAAAACAACGATCCGAAACCGTCGACGGCCATCGGCATCACAAGCACCCACAACACCATCCGTGCTGCAGAACGGCGATGCCACCGCACCGCGGTGAGCATGGCCAGGCCGAATCCCGCATAGATCGCACAACAGCGGAGACAAACGGCGAGCGGTGCACCGGCAACCGACGCACTCCGCGACGCGAATTGGTGACAAACAACGCCGTACACTGCGTACAAAAGGTCAGAAAATCCCGAACCGGCGAACACCGGAGCGAGCACGATGCCGGTGCACCATACTGTGACACCGGCGAGAATGATGTGATTTGCTTTCCGATCCATACAGACAAATGGTAGAAGAAAGTTGCCTCAGATGCAATGTATCGCTTGATTTCGGCACCGGCTCTTCGTACACTTTCACCAACACAACAAAAGGTATCGCATGCGATCGATCGTTTTTTCGTTTCTCTTCCTCCTCCCTTCCCTGTCCGCGCAAACCGTCAGCGAGTTGATCGCAGCGTCGGACAATTATTCGACCGTTCACTTCGATCGGGAAAAGGCGTTTCAGGCTCTTCAACAGGCGGAAAAGCAGGATCCTCACAATTATGAGATTCTCTGGCGTTTCAGCCGCAGTTACATCGATATCGGCGAACATCTTCCCGCGGGAACCGATGCGGAGAAGGAGCGGCAATTGGAGCACTATGCCAAAGCGCTGGAATATGC
>CAZRWF010000100.1:0-1961 GCA_964603685.1 uncultured Chitinophagaceae bacterium | reverse complement strand
AACTACGAGAAGGCGCTGTCGATCAAAGGAAATTTTATCATGTACCGATTGGATGCGGCCCGGGCATATCTCGAAGAAGAGAATACCGCAAAAGCGAAGGAATATCTGATTGCCATTTCCGCCTATAGCAAACAGGATGAGGATGACGACATTTATCGACGGGAAGCAAAAGAATTGCTGGAGAGTTTGCGATAACGATCCCTGCCGGCGGGGATTACCCCGCGGCAGGCATCGATGGGATCAGAAAGAATATGTGGCCGACAGCGTTGAACGGCGGCCGAGGATGGAGCCGCCGAAGATCTGATAATGCTGACGGTCGAGAAGATTCGAAATGTTAAAATTCATCGTCAATTGTTCGTTCACCGTATAGCCGGCGGAGAGATTCAACAACGTATACGCCGGAATCGGCCCTGCAAACACACCCGCCGCCCAATAATAGGATGGAATATATTTCATCTTCAACGAAACGTCGTAATTATTTTTGCTTTGGTACGTGACGCCGACGTTGGATTTCCATCGCGGTGAATTCGGCTGGATCTGCTGCGCATCCGCGGCGCTGACCGTTTTCCGATCGATCTCAAATTGGAAGTACGTATAATTCGCATCGACGATGATCTCATCGGTCACATAATAGTTAAAAGCGAGATCATACCCGTACTCTTCCACTTTCCCGACATTTTTATACGACCACACCTGGTGCGAGAACGACGTGTCCGCACCGGTCCGATAGCTGGTCCGCGTGATGGGCGAAGGGCTTAAGATCACCGGATGGAAACCGGCGCCAAGATCCGAAATAAAGTCTTTCAGAAAATTGTAATACACGTCCACCGTCAAAAAGAGGGAGCCGGCGATCACGCCGTTGTAGCCTACCTCATACCCTTCGATTTTTTCCACCTTTAATTCCGAATTGCCGCGATATGCCAATCCCTGCGTCCCGGCGCCGAAAAAGGTCGTAAATCCACGATACGGATGATTTACGTGCAGGTACAATTCCGAATAATTCGGAGATTGAAACGCTTTGTTGTATGTGGCGCGGAGGGTATGGTTGGCGATGGGTGAAAAGACGACGGCCACTTTCGGCGAGAAAAAACTTTCGTGCAAGCTGGATTGATCGAACCGAGCGGCCCCGACGATCTTCAATTCGGGAAACAGCCGGAATTCCGCCTGGCCGAAAATGCCCGACGTGTTGTCGCTGCGGGAACCGATCATCAGCGTATTTTTGGTATCGATGGAGACCGTACGATACGAGGCACCGCCGACAAGAAAGAGCCGCTGATCCAGAAGTGTCGTATTGTATTGAATCTCTCCTTGCGTAATATTGGCATCCTGCACAAGGTCCAATCCGGTCGACAGCGACACTTCCGGCGCCATGTTCACGCGGGATTGCGACCAGAGATTAACGTTAAATCCGTGGCCGCTGTAGGCCAGGCGTCCGAACGGTCTTCGCGCCCGCTGGACTTGCACGCGTCCGATTCCGGTCACGATCACTTCGTTCTCCACCTGCGTCACGCCGCCCTCCACTATTGCTGTCCCTCCTGATTCATACTCATAGTCAACCCTGCCGGAAAGATAAAACTGATTGACCGGATCCGGACGCATTTCGGCCGCTTCATTATTGAGAGAATTTAAGCCGTCGTACTCGAATGTTTGATTGTTATTGATCTGATTTTGGAACGTGCCATCTGTCGCCGCGCGGGTGATATCCAGCTTCCGGTCGCCGGTGATCGATGTGGTGCGCGTGCGGCTGAACGTATTTCCCGAAACTCCGCCGACATTGATCCGGTAACTCCAATGATCCGATTCCCCGGCATGGCGGATATCGGTCCGGTACATACTCAATTCGCCCACACCGGCGGTAATTTTGGTGCCGAGCATGGCCTTCGGCGGCGTGGAGGTGATATTCAATACGCCGTTGTACGCATTGGCGCCGTACAAGGCGGAACCCGGTCCGCGTACCATCT
>CAZRWF010000099.1:0-9397 GCA_964603685.1 uncultured Chitinophagaceae bacterium | reverse complement strand
TACCATGTATCACGCAACGATCCGCACCGGGTAACGATTTTTCTGCCGTGGTCGGAGACAGCTGCGGAATACATTTCTCACCATTAAGAGGCAACACATGAACAGTTCACTTCTCCTTCACAACGGTATAACCCAAAAAAGGAAAAATATTTCGTCCATTGTCATTTTTTCTCTGACGGTATTTTCTGCACTCGTGCTTTTTTTCGGCGGTTGCTCCAAGGATGAAGCGATCGTCGGATCAACACCCCCGATCGTCGTCATCCCGATCCAAACCTCCGTCCATACGGCTGTCCCTCTTGGCGCTTCAGCACAATTCGCAGTGCTGGCAGGTTCGTTGATCTCGAATGTCCCCAATTCTTCGATTGTCGGCAATATTGGACTCAGTCCTGCTGCCGGATCGCTGATCACCGGCTTCGGCGCGACGGAAGTGTCCGGAACAATGTACACCGTTGATGCCACCGGACCGGCAGGCGCAGTAACAAATGCAGTTATGCTGACAGCGGCGAAAGGCGATCTCACGATAGCATATAATGATGCTGCCGGAAGAACGGCGACGGATATTGTTGCTCTCGCCGGAAATATCGGCGGTCTCACATTGACTCCCGGTTTATACAAATCGACAGGTTCATTGGAGATCTCTTCCGGGCAATTAACGTTTGACGCTCTCGGTAATTCCGATGCAGTGTTTATCATTCAAATTGCATCAACTTTGACGATGACCTCCGGACGGCAGATTATTCTCAGCGGCGGAGCAAAAGCAGCCAACATATTCTGGCAGGTGGGTACTTCCGCTACGCTGGGCACTTCCGCCGTCTTTAAGGGGACGATCATGGCGGATCAATCGGTATCGGTCAATACCGGTGCATCGATCGAAGGCAGACTGATGGCGAGGATTGCCGCAGTGACGATCGAAGGATCCGTTGTTGTCACGCCGGCACCGTAATCGCATCGCAAAAAATTCAGTGTCATTTACATTCACCAACAGAAAGTCTTATGAAAAATATTATCACATTGAGCTCTTTTCTCCTTTTTGGATCGTTGTCGATGGCACAGCCATCGTCTCCGATTCTTGTTTCGCCGGCTGATACTGCCGTTCATCAGCCAACAAAAATTTCTTTAATCTGGAACAGTGCCACCGGAGCAGTGACGTACGGTGTAGAATTTGCCACGGATTCATCCTTTTCCGTTATCGTCAAGAGAGACACGACGGTGACCGGAACGTCGTTCTATCTCGACAGCCTTTTGCTGAACACGAAATATTTCTGGCGCGTCAGATCGAAAAGTGCCGAGGGAACAGGCTCGTTTTCTCCGACCTTTCGATTTACGACGTGGGCATCCGTTCCGTTGGGACCGTTGCCGGTGAATCTTGGCAACGCTGCAGGTTTTTCCATATTGGCATACTCGGAAATTACTAGTGTTACGGCATCCGCGATCACCGGAAATGTCGGCGTGAGTCCTGCCGCAGGCGCATTCCTCGGACTGACGCAGACGCAAGTGACCGGAACAATGTACACCGTGGACGCTACCGGTCCGGCCGGTTCGGTCGTTTCGCCGAGTTTTTTGACACAAGCAACGGGTGATCTTACCATCGCCTATAACGATGCGGCAGGACGCACGGTAAGTCCCGTCGGACTAGCCGGTAATCTTGGCGGACAGACGCTGTATGCCGGGCTTTACAAATCGAGCGGTACGCTCGAAATCTCAGCTGGCGACCTGACACTTGATGCGAATGGTAACTCCAATTCCGTTTGGATCTTTCAAATTGCATCGAGTTTTAATATGACCTCGGGCCGGCAAGTCTTTTTGACAAACGGAGCAAAAGCGTCAAATATATTCTGGCAGGTCGGCACCGCGGCGACATTTGGAACGACAAGCGTCATGAAGGGGACGATCATGGCAGGAACGCAGGTGACCATGGCAACCGGTGCAACTTTGGAAGGACGAGCTTTGGCGTTGACGGCGAATGTGACCTTGCAGCAGAATACCATCACTATTCCGTCGGCGACAACTTCGGTGGGGATCGGGCGATCATCGATGTCGTTTGATCTGTTACAAAATTTTCCGAACCCATTCAATCCGGAAACAACGATATCATTCGATCTGCCGATGTCCGGCCATGTACATCTTGCCGTGTATGATCTGTTGGGGCGAGAAGTAGCAATTGTCGTGGACGGATTGAAATCTCAGGGACGATACGAGGAAAAATTCTCTGCTGTTGATATTTCCAGCGGTGTGTATTTTTATCAACTGACTTCCGGCGGACAACGTGCAATACGCAAAATGACGATATTAAAGTAAATCAACGGTTATGCCATTGCAGGGCAGCGGAAATTCTCCCGTCTGCCCTGTATCTATTGACACGGATTTTCTTCACATTGAGTCAGGCCCATAGTGTCCCTCCTTTGCTAAAAAGGGGATCGAACGGCTGAATTTATGAAGGAGGATTCAATGAGTGATTTTAACGGATTTTTAGCCCATGTCATGAAGAACTTCGATATCCAATTTCCCTATGGACTTTCAAAAACAGAAGTAGTCCGGCTGACGTTTCAGGCGTGGTGTGCGGAAGAGGTGAAACACTTCGAAGAAAAAGAAGCGACGAAGGAGTAATAAAAAAAGGACTGCCGAGCAGTCCTTTTTTTTGTTATACGATTCTCCGTAACACTATTTGATCAGCACCATCCGTTTCGTCAGCCGTTGCGACGGGGTTTCGAGACGATAAAAATATGTTCCGCCCGAAAGCGGCGAAGCATCGAACGAAACTTCGTGAATCCCCGCGCTTTTTAATTCCCGCACCACCGTCGATATTTCTCGCCCCAACACATCGAATACTTTCAGCGTAACGAATTCGGCAACAGGCAATGCAAACCGGATGACGGTCGTCGGATTAAACGGATTGGGGTAATTCTGCATCAGTTCCATTGTTGCGGGAATGAAGCTGCCTGCCGTCGGTCGGACAAATGTTGTCGTGCCGGGCCAACCGGTCGAAACGCGGATGCCGTCGATGGTCAAATACGGCGCCGCCGCGGCTGATCCCTGCCGGAGCGTCACATTTCCGAGGTCGCCGGCATCATCTCTCGTCGCATTGGTGTATGGTCCGATCGCTGGAGTTCCCGGTTCTGAGGTGGGGAAAAGAGAGGAAAAAACGTAAACACTGATCGCATCGTTCGTCGTGCCGCCGGGGACAAATTCGTACTTCACCACCACAAGATACGTCGAGCCAAAAGAATAGACGGTCGTGCCGTAAGTGTTACCGCCGGCGGTTTCGGCCTGTTTGCTGATGCCGACGGTGAATCCGGCGCCGGACGATTTCACATGGAGTCGGGCTAAATAATTCGTCTGCGATCCGATCGGCGAAAGGGCGATGAAATAATCGCCGGTCTTCGCACTGTCCACTTTCATCATAAAGGAGAGATAGACCGAGCCGCTGTTGACGGAAGCGAACGGCTGAAAGACATCCTGTCCGTTCGTGTTTAATCGGGCCGCATTGCCGATGTCGGAAGAAGGATAACCGGAGAAAGTGAGTCCCGGTTGCACGATCGATACGACGTTGACGGTGGAGCTGCCGCTGATGGTCCATCCGGCGGAGGTCAATGCCGTACCGGCGGCGGCGGTAAAGTTTTCCGTCATCAGAGTGGAGCCGCCGGACGATCCGGAACTGTTTGCAATAAAATTGATCGCCGCGGTTGTTGCACCGGCAGTCACCGTCACGGAATCACGGTGTAGCGGATCGTCGGCGGTGGTGCCCGATTCGTTCACGCCGTTGTAATATTCCGTCGTAACCGGATTGACGAATGACAAGCCGGTCGACTCCCACGAGTACGGCCCCACGCTCGAACCTTCGGTGAATGCCGGATCGATCGGTTCGATGCGGACGAAATATTTCCCCGGGGAAAGTCCGGCAATGGAAAAATTCCCGTTGTTCTGTTCGAAATAATCGGTGACGGTGGAGATCTGATTCATCAGCGAATCGGATCCCGCGCTGATTGCCACGACATTTGCACCGCGGACGACGGCATTATTTGCGCGGACAACCGAACCGGCAATGATGCCGGTGGAAGCGGCAAACGACGGTTCGGGGTACAAGACGGAAACCGCCGCGATATCGTCCGGATTCAATTCGCCGAGCGGCGTATCGTTGATCGTGGCAAACGGATACATCGTGGGTATATAGATTGTTTTTGTCGCATCATTCTCGAACGGAATGTTGATCTGCGTATGGTCGAGTCCGATAAAGTGACCGAACTCGTGCACAAACGTCGCTTTCCACTCCGCCAGCGTAAAACTTCCCGCACCGCCGTCCGCGAAAACGCCGTTCATGATCGCTTCCCCTTCGTCGTAATAACCGTCGTTGTTCTGATCGCCCGAACCGGCGAACCCGATCACACTTTCGGACGCTCCGACACCGAAGAGGGCATCGGTGATCGCTCCGTCGCTGTCGAAGATGATCGGATTGATGCCGTCGTACTTAAAATCGGTCAGCGTGGTGTACTGCAGATAGTTGGATTCGTTCACATCTACGGGAAGCGTATCGCCGGCCGTGTGTTGAAACGCGAGGTTCGACGAAGCGACATTCGCCCAGACCTGGAAACTTTCGTTCGCCAACTGTCGCGCCTGCAGGTCGGTGAATATGCCGAGCGGACCGCGGTCGAGTTTGTAACTGATTGTGCTGGATTGGTACCGCACCGCTTTGCCGTTGATGGAATAGAGCGGCCCGCCGGCAAAGAGGGAAGAGGTGACGGCGAAAAAAGCAACAGCGCAAGAGAAGAAGGTCGATGTTTTCATAAATTATTTTTTCACCATGGTAACGAGTGAACGGATCGTGGCGGAAAAATCTTCAACGGTAACACTGCGGACGGTTCGTTCCGCCCAATCCCTTTTTGCCAGGGCGGAAACGTTTTTCAATCCTTTGAACAACTGCGGATTGTTTCCCGTGGCGCGGATCGTCCGCTGCGACGTGACGGGATCGGTTGTGATGAGGAATTTTCCCTGCGACATGCCGACGGGACTGGTCAATCCGTAGGCACTCGGAGCGAAAAACGAAACGATCATCTCTTCACCGACGGTGAAAACCGGCATTTCGGCCAATGCCACTCGTTTTTTCTTCGTCGACCCGCCGAGCAGGGAAACGGTCACGCTCGGTTGATCCGCGCCGTAGAAGTTCTCTTTTACGGAAAACGTCACCGTTGTTGTGAGAAGTTTTGTCCGTTCATCGGCTCCGGTCGTTACGGATATGACGGTGCCGCGGAAGATCATGGCGCCGTCGGAGACGATCCGTTCCAGGTTCATCCGGACGGTCCGCTGAGCGGGCGAAACCTGCACCGTCACGAGCACGGCGATGAGGAAAATGATGGGACGATAAAGCGATCGCATGAATGGTCCTTTCGTGGAAAAATTTTTACAACATACGGAAACTGTCCGGAATTTCATAGCGGAGAAGGATGAGAAACATCTCCAAACGATGTGTTATTCCCTCCGCGGATCGAACACGGTGACGTGGGCAAATTGTTCGAAGGTCTGCAGTTTTTTGAGCGGTGTCATCAAACCGATCTCCCGGCGCGGCTGGTTGTTGTTATAATCGTAGAGATAATTGTGAACCATCCGTTCGGCATCGAGCAGGGAATGAAACGGGAACGTGATGAACACTTCCGGCGCGTCGAATTGCCGGATCCGCTCCTGTTGCAGTTTGGAGTTGGCTTGTTTGCGCGTCGGAATGTGCTGCTTAATGCCGAGACGGCGCAGGTTTTGCGTGAACGCGTGCGTGCGGGAGCGGGAGAGAGCAATGCTCGTGAAGGCCGGATCGAGCGGCGTGTGGATGTAATGGACCGGGAACGGGAACGACGTCAGGATCTGCTGCACGAAGTCGAGTGCGGACAACGTGGAGTGGCGGGCGTACATTTTGGCGATGCGCAGGTGCGTACACTCGTCGATCGCCGAATAATAAAAATATTTCTGCCGTCCGATCGGTTTTTCGAACTGCTTTACGAAGATGATCACCCGGTCGCCGGGAAGGAGCGGTTCATTCGTTTTCAGTTTCCGCCGTTTGTTTTTCGTCCCTTTCATGTCGATGCCGGTCCGGCGGAGAATTTTCCAGATGGTATTTTCGGCGAGGTCGATGCCGTACCATAATGAAAGATACAGCTGCAGACGTTTTTGTCCGAAACCGGTCTGTTCGCGCAAATTTTTCAAACGCTGGATGACATGTTCCGGCGTGGCGCGGGGATTGTGATGCGGTTTGCGGGAGCGGTTTTTGAGGCTGTCGCCGGATTTCTGCGACGCGTTGTACCGTTTCCACCATTTGTAGAACGTCTTCCGGCTGATGTTAAATTTTTTGCAGACGAGCGGGACTTTTTTTACCCGTTCGTACTCCGCAAACCAGAGCAGACGTTCTTCGGGTGTCGGGAGGATTTCTTTCGATATCGGCGGATGAACTTTCAAATTTTTCCTTTGATGGGTGACACAATCGCCGATAAAAAAACTATCCGTTGTCCGGATAGTTTTTTTTGTCGTTAAAAATTATTTGAGGAGCATCATCTTCTTTACATCCCGGAAATAACCTGCCGTAATGTGATAAAAATATATTCCGGATGCAACAGGGAAGCCGTTCCGATCACGTCCGTTCCATTGAACATCAAAGGACCCCGCCGGATAGCGCTCATTTGTCAATTCTGCCACATTTCTTCCCAGCATATCCGTGATGCCGATGACGACGTTCCGTTGTTCCGGCAAGGAAAACCGGATGGTCGTGGTCGGATTAAACGGATTTGGGTAGTTTTGCTCCAGAACAAAGCTTTGTGGAATATTGACGTCAACCGGCCGTACCGATGCAGGTGAACTCGGGTCCATCGCCAAGGAGAGAAGGGCATTGATGCCGGTGCTGCCGATCATCGTTCCTGCACCGGTGGAGGTGTTGATGTTCACCAAATAGGTCGCGGCGGAGCTTCCGGAAACGGAATCCACCAATCCGTACAGTTTTCCGTTTACGTCGCTGAGCATGGCGCGGAATCGCTCGCCGATCTTGATCCGGCCGATACGGGTTATCGCTTTAGTGCCGACATCAATCGCATACACCGCATCGACGGTATCGGGATTGAAGGGGAAGCTGTTCAACAATGAATAGAACACCCGATTCGTGCCGGGATGGTACGTGAGTGCGCGAAGTCGATGTGCGGATGGAAACTTGTGGATCGTGTCGACACGTCCGGCGGTGAAATAAAACCTCAACAACAGACTCTCCGCGGCGCAGACGATCGTCGTATCGTTCAGGAACGACATACCGCTGGTGACATTGCGGCCGATCGCGAACGGTGTTTGAATCAACGACGGATACAAGCTGCTGATGCGAAAAGTTGCACCGGATACGAGATAATATAATTCTTTTGTGCTGGGCCGGACGGCTAATCGTGTGATGCCGGGAAATTCAAAATTGGTGATGTGTGTTGCAGCTCCGCTCGATGGCGTCAGACGATAGAGAGCCATTCCGTCTGTGGCATACAACGTTCCGGTTTCCGCCGGCGTTACATTCGCACCGACGCCGGAAACGGAGATCACCACGCGCGGATGAAGCGAGTCGGTGGTAGTGATCACCAATGAATCAGTGAACGTGCCTGTACCGGTTGGTTGAAAAATCACGGCGACCGTTGCGGTGGAATTTCCCGCCAACGTGACTGTGCCGGCCGTCGGTGATGTGCGGACGAACGACGAATGGGTAAAATTACCGAACGACAAAACGATGGAATCCGATCCGATATTGGCAAAGTGAAAGTGAGCGGTATCACTTCGCGATCCGAGATTCACTTTATTAAATTGTTGCCTCAACGGGCTCGGAGAGAAATAGAGCCGTGAGAGGGGTTGCGTCGAGGCGAGTGAGGCGAAATTCTCCTCAAAATGCCCGCGGATGACGTCGGCGGCGTCCCGCAGATTTTTTATGCTGTTCAACCGGTCGGTTCCTCCGGCAATGACATAGGCAACCACGATCTCTTGTGTGTCACCTTTGGCGAATGTGAACGGTCCCGTCGATAACAATGATCGTATGTCGCCGGCAGAGAATCCGTGCACAAGTTGTGTCCAACCGCTCTGTGTGATTGGATCGCCGGGAAAAACAAACTTGGACGGAAGATTGGTGGTCACATCGATGTATGGTTGGCCGGTCGGACCGATCAATCCTTGTTGGTAATTGTAGGCGGTATTGACAAAGCTCGGACTGCCCAACGGCGGATCATTCCACACACTGCCGCCGATATAAACAGCGTGAGAGGTCATGGAAAGATTTTTATAACCGTGAATTTTTTTCCCGCGATAGAAAGCGGAATCATTGATGTTTCCCGTTCCGACTTTTGGTCCCTGCAATAACATAAATCCCGTTGCGGGCGGTGTCGAACCGTATCCGCTGGACCCGGCGTCGTCATTGTCCGCATTGTAGACATAGGCGAGACTGCGGATCGTATCCACCGCAGCCATGTCGTCATTGGCATCGCCCAAATCGATGTCGGCAAAATATGAGAGGTAAACGTTGTCGTAGTCGGCATCACTCTTATTGATGATCGTGTAGCGGAGAAAAACGGTATTGTTGAGTGGTCCTGCGACCGAATAACCGAAATATGTCGACTGCAGCTCCAATCCGATCGGTGGAGTCATTCCCGTTGATCGATGGATCGTTGAATCGGCATCATTCGACACCGACCATAACTGTTGATGTCCCCAGACGACCGGATCGTCGATGCCGGCGTCGTAAACACCGTTGTTGTTCACATCCTTGAATGGTGCTCCGAGGTGAGCCGGCCATTGTTGCTGATCAGGGCTTTTTATTCCGCGTGTAACCTTGTACAATTTATAGATCTCTTTGTTCGGATCATCGGCGGCGGAGGGAGAATTGGTCGTCGTGTTGAAGGTCGTCAGGATTTTTCCCGGTTGATATTCGCTGGAATAGTCCATGACCGCAGTCCGAAGTTGTCCTGTGGTCGCATGTTTACCGATCACCCACAGTCCGGAGGTGAAGACGGACGTTTTGGTTGTTCCTTTCGGCCAAATAACGCTCGATGAACCGGTCCGCCGGTAATCGGCGAAAATACCGTCGTAGGAGATGGTGGCGTTTATCTCATTGATGTCGATGTTGTTCCAACCGGGTACCGATGATGGTGCGGTAGAACGTTTCAACCGTTGGGCATCGAGCGAACCTGCAGTCAACAAGGAGATGAGAACGATATAAAAAAGAATAGCGTTCATATTCATCAATTGGACATCAAATGCTGTCTATTTCAAAAGAATCATTTTTTTGGTTTCGCGGAAATTCCCCGCCGAAATCGAATAGAAATAGAGGCCGGACGCGGCAGGAATATTCTGTGCATCCCGGCCGTTCCACACTGCGGAATAATTCCCCGGAGTATGCCGATCATTTACC
>CAZRWF010000098.1:0-9444 GCA_964603685.1 uncultured Chitinophagaceae bacterium | reverse complement strand
TGCTGGAAGCGTTGGACGCATTCAATTGCGTGCCGGCCTGGGTGGACGTGCCTTGAATCGTCAAGGTCTGCGCGTTCACGTTGTAATCACCCCCCGCCAGCGATAAAGCCGTCGAAATGGTGACCGTCGGCGAGGTTTGGTTCCGCGTACCCGCCGCAGAGGTGTTCAGAGTAGCAAACGTGAGGTTCACCGGCGTACCGGTGGCACCACCGATGCTTTGTGTTCCGGTGCCGTTCAGCGTTACCGTACCACTGAAGGTATAGGGAGCGCTGGCAGTACCGGTGTTGATGTTCCCTTTGATGTTGTAGGTGCCGTTCAGGGTGCCGCCGTTTCCGTTCAGGTTTAAGTTTTGTCCAACGGAAATTCCGACGAACAAGATCAGCGCGACAACGGCGCTCAGCGTGCGGCGAAAGAATGAATGGTGTGACATGGCATAGCTCCTTTTATTGATGGTGAATAATGATGTGAATGATGTTGTTCGGTGTTTCTTGTTCGGTTGAGCATTGGGCGTTTCCATTGTTGTTTTCCTTTATGAATGATGAAATAATGATTGATGAATAAAACACCTCTGCCTCCACGGCGGACCGCGATTCTTCATGTGTACCTCCTTTCCGATAGTGTTCCGATGATTCATTGTTTACAGCCCTATAGTAATTGTACCGTTATTATTGATTGATCCATTCAAATTCAAATTTCCGTTGTTGATCTGCACCGAACCGGCGCCGGTCACCTCAAGGGTATTGTTGGCACCGACGGTCAGATCGGTCACGACGGTGAGCGCCGCATTCACTGTTTTAATGACGGCACCGGTGGCGGACAACATTACGTTGCCGTAGACCGGTACGACGGAGATTGTCTGTGCCACATCCGAATTGTATACCACCGTACTGGCGCTGTTGAGCGTAATGTTCGCCGTAATAAAATTGGTCGGGAATAGAGTCGCCGTCGAAACGCTGCCGATCGACAACACGGCGCCGGACGCGACCGACAGCGTCCCCGATGCGTTGCCGGTGATTTGATAGCCGCCGTCGTTTAAGGTGTTGTTCGTGTTCACCGTCAGATCGCCGTTCACCGTGATCGCACCGGACAACGTTTTGGTCACCGTCACCGCGGAGGTGAGAGTCAAATGATTATAGGTGAAGAGGGCGATGTTCTGCGCGGATGTGCCGTTGTAATTGATCGTACTGTTGGTGATGGTGTACGAATTCGTACCCGGCGTGAAGGTGCCGGAGATGCCGACCGTTTGCGCCGCGGGGAATGTTCTGCCGCCGGAGCCGGAGCTGGTCAAATTGCCGAAATTGACCACGTCGATAATTTGCGGCTGGTCGGACGAGTAGAGAACGGTACTGTTGCTGTTCAGCGAAATATTTCCAATCACATAATTGGTCGGGAACGCAGTCGCCGTTGCCGCACTGCCGAGCTGCAATGTCGCCCCCGAAGCGACCGACGCGGTGCCGCCGGCGTTACCGATAATCTGGAATCCGCCGTCGGAGAATGTGTTGCCGCCGTTCACCGTCAAATTGCCGTTAACGGTAACGGCACCCAACGCGGTCTTGGTGCCGCCGCCGCCGATCGTAAGATGGTGATATGTTCTGCTCGCCACGTTCTGCGAACCGGAAGCGGCGGTATACGCGACCGTTCCGCCGGTGATCGACACGGAACCGGAGACGGTCGGGAACGAGGACTCGATGTTCACCGTGCCGTTGGACTGCGAATAATTGCCGTTGACGTTCAACGAATTTCCGTTCAGGATCGTCAACACCGCACCGGCGTTGCTCACCGTGAAATTTTTCGCATTGGCGGCAACGTTGATGTTGATCGTGTTCGCTCCACTCAAGGTGACGTTGTTCGCCGTTGTCGGCACGCCATCCGGCGACCAGTTGGCAGCATCACCCCAGTTGCTGGTCGCGGCGCCGCCGTCCCATGTTTTGGGAGCACCGGTGACGGAGAGGGTCGAACTGGCGGGACCGTTGATGGTGCCGTCATTGGCAGTGATGGTCGTGTTTTCGATCGCCGTCAACGTCGTTGCCAGCGTCGTGGTCGACACACCGTCCGTAAAGTCCACGCTTGTCGTGTACGTCGGTGAACCACCCGGTCCGGAATAGGAGATGGCCCGGCCCACAAAATCGTACGTCAGGACCACGTTCAGATATTGATCGGTGGCGGTGATGGAGGAGATGTTGAACGGCACATTCTCCACCTGCTCCGTCGGAGAACCGGAGTTGCCGCTGCCGGCCGTAAAGGTCTGGCCCGGCAGAGTCACGATCAGTTGCGAATGCGCGCCGGCGACTTCGGTGATCGTTCCGAAGTTCGTCACGCTGTTGGTAACGCCGGTCATGGCGGACGTGCCGGTCTTCGTCAAATTGCCGGTAGCAAGCGGCGTTCCGGCGGTAGGACGGACACGGACATTCTGCCAGGTGAGGCTGTTTGTGACACCGGCATTACTCGCACTCGTAATGGTGAATGTGATCTGCGTTGTCGTGATGGAAGTGATGGCAACGGGTGTTCCCGATGCAACGCCGTTGATGTTCCGCGTATTGCCGCCGCCGCCGGTGAGTCGCGTGACCAGCACCGTGGGAGCCGTGCCGCCGATATCGAAGATAAATCCGCTGGGAACATTCAGAATGAATGTTCCGGTGCCGGCGTCGCCGCTCACCGCTTCACCGTAGGTCGGACCGGTGAGCGTGGTCCATGTTCCCGTTCCAAAATTATCGGCGGAGATCGCGCTACCGCCGGTCGCCGGAGTAATCGTCACCGCAGCAACGGTGATGTTCGGACTGGTATTGGCGGTTATGCCGCCGTTCGTCAGATCGGTTGCCGTGATAGTCTGTGTTCCGGCGGTATTTAGCGTAACGTTAAAGTTTCTGGTGCCGGCAACAAGGTTGGCGTTCGCCGGAAGTCCGGCAGCGCCGTCCGTCGAAGTGATCTGAATGAGGTCGGTGGAGTTCACCACGTTCCAATTCGCGTCGACCGCATTCACCGTAACGCTGAACGGCGAACCGATCGCCTGATTGACCGGAGTGCCGGTTTTTCCCGTTCCGGTGCCGGCAGCGGCAGTTTCTCCGGGCACCAGCAACTGCAGTTTGTTGATCGCGCCGGGATCGACGGTGAAGGAGGGGCTCGTGTCGGCGGTCTTCGTACCGTCGCTCGTGTTCGTTGCCGTAATGGTGGATGTCGTGGCGGTCGGCAGCGTCACCGTCGCGAAGGTCACCGTTCCGGAGGACAAGTTCGCCGGTGCAGGCATGGTCGCATTCGCATCGGAAGTCGTCAATGTGATGGTGTTTGCGGGTGCGGCAGTAATAATATTCCAATAGGCATCGACAGCGTTGACGGTGACGCTGAAGGCCGAACCGGCGGTCCGGTTGGAAGGTGTGCCGGTCTTGCCGCTGGCGCTTCCCGCAGAGGCGGTTTCACCCGGAACAATCAATTGCATTTTCGTGAAGGTGCTCGGATTCACAGTGACACTGGAGGAGGCCTGCGCATACAGACCCGATTCGGTAACGGTGATGGTGGTTGCTTCGGCTCTCGTCAATGTCGTTGCCAGTGTGGTGGTGGAAACGCCGCCGGTGAAGCTGACGCTGGTTGTATATGTGGACGCGCTGCCGTTCGGTCCGGTATAGGCAAGCGTCTTGACGCCGGAGTACGATGAAACGATGTTGAAGTATTGATCCGTCGCGGTGATCGAATCGAGATTAAACGACGATCCGGCTGTTTGATTCGTCGGTGTGCCGAAGTTTCCGGTACCGGAGATAAATCCTTGTCCCGGCAGCGTGATTACCAATTTGTTCACCGCTCCGGCGACTTCGGTCAACGTTCCGAAATTCGTGCTGCCGTTGGTGATGCCGGCGATCACCGCCGTGCCGGTTTTTGTCAGGTTGCCCGTTGCCAGCGGCGAACCGGCGGTCGGACGGACGCGCACGTTCTGCCATGTGACGGAGTTGGTGACAAGATTGTTCGATGCGCTGGTGATGGTGAACGTAATCTGTGTTGTCGTAACGCTCGTCGCGGTGATGGATGAACCGCTTGTCAATCCATTGATGTTCCGCGAATCATCACCGCTGCCGCCGGTACGGGTAACAAGAAGTGTCGGCGCAGTTCCGCCGTCGTCGAAGACAAATCCGGACGGAGCATTAAGGATAATTGTTCCTGCCTGAATATTTCCGTTTTGACCCTCTTCGTAGATCGGACCGGTCAGTGATGTGTATGATCCACCCACATTATCCGCCGAGACGCTGCTGCCGCCGGTGGCGGGTGTGAGCGTTCCGGTTCCGGCCGGATTGACCGTGATGGAGGGAGAGGTGTTCGATGTTTTTCCCGGATCGGTGATGTCAGACGCGGTGACGGTGAATGAACCATCCGTGCTGAACGTGACGTTGCGGGTTCCGGTCCCGCCGCTGAGCGCGGAATTTCCGGAGAGGGTCGCCGAACCGTCGGTGGAAGAAAGACCGACGACATCCGTCACCGAGCTGACGAGATTCCAATCGGCATCGACGGCCCGGACGGTGACATTGAACAAAATTCCTGCAGTTTGGACATCCGGCGTGCCGGTTTTTCCTGAGGCGCTTCCCGGACTCGCCGTTTCGCCGGGGACAAGGATTTGCAATTTGGTAAATGCGCCGGCGTTGACCGTCAGTGACGGAGTGGTGTTCGCCGTTTTTCCCGCATCGGTGATGTCGGTGGCGGTGACGGTGGCCGTGCCGGCTGTACGCAGCGTGACGGAAAATGTTTGTGTTCCGCTGGAAAGCGTGTTGTTGGACGGCAGCGTTGCATTCGCATCGCTCGAGGTGATGCCGATATTATCGGTCGCTGAGCTGACCAGGTTCCAATTCGCATCGACGGCGTTCACAGTCACATTGAATGACGATCCGGCAGTGCGAGCAGAGGGTGAACCGGTTTTTCCCGTCACCGTTCCCGGAGCGGCGGATTCGCCCGGAGCAAGAATTTGCAATTTGGTGAACGCTCCCGCATTGACGGTGATCGATGGACTCGTATCGGCGGTTTTTGTTCCGTCGGTAACGTTCGTCGCCGTGACGGTCGAACTTCCGGCTGTTGTAAAGGTAACGGTAAAGTCTTTCGTTCCGGAGAGCAATGCCGCGTTCAACGGATGCGTATCGTTCGCATCGGAGGTGGTAATGCTGATGGTGTTGCCGGGGGCGCCGGTGACAAGATTCCAATGGGCGTCGACGGCATTGACCGTGGCAGTAAATCCAGAACCGGCCGTTTGGGTGGAGGGCGATCCGGATTTTCCGGCAGCAGAGCCGGCGTCGGCCGTTTCACCCGGCACCAAAACCTGCATCTTCGTGAAGGCACCGGCATTCACGGTGAGCGATGAAGAAGCATAACCGAACGATCCTCCGTCCGTTACGGTGATGGTGGTGTTTTGCGCACGTGTCAGTGTTGTTGCCAGCGTCGTGGTGGAAACACCGGCGGTGAAGTTGACTGCCGTTGTATAGGTCGACGCAGAACCGCCCGGACCGGAATACGCCAGCGTTTTGGCACCGGCATACGACGAAACCAAATTCAGATACTGGTCCGTAGCGGTGATCGATGAAATATTGAACGAATTTCCTGCGGTTTGCGCCGTCACCGTCCCCGAATTCCCGACGCCGGATGTAAATGTTTCACCGGGGAATGTGACCACCAATCGGGCGTGAGCGCCCGCCACTTCCGTGAGCGTGCCGAAATTCGTCACGCCGTTTGTTACGCCTGCCATAGTCGATGTGCCGGTCTTCGTAATATTACCGGTGGCCAGCGGAGCGCCGGCGGTGGGACGAATGCGCACGTTTTGCCACGTGAGCGAGTTTGTCACACCGTTGGATGATGCCGCCGTGATCGTAAACGTAATTTGCGTCGTGGTGATGGAGGTGATCGCCGCTGCGGTGGGGCTGGCAAGATCATTGATATTTCTTGCGGAACCACCCGTGCCCCCTATACGCGTCACCAACACCGTTGGTGCGGTTCCGCCGATGTCGAAGATAAATCCTGTCGGAGCATTGAGGATAATCGTTCCGACTCCGGCATTGCCGTTTGCCGCTTCCGCATACACCGGACCGGTGAGTGTTGTCCACGTACCCGTTCCGAAATTATCCGCCGAAACGGCGGACGCTCCGGTCGCCGGCGTGATCGTCTGCGCGTGCAGCGATCCGACGGTACAGAGCAGTGCGATCAGCAGCAGCGCTGCCGGTCGTACGTATCGGGATACTATGGACGGATGATTGAACACTCGTTGTGTGTAGTTGTTATGCCATCTTCATCAGTTGAGAGAATTGAACGGCGATTTCGGCGAACGAATGAATGTGAATCGAATCGTTGGGCCGGACCGGCGCTTCGCCGCCGTCGAAGAAGTTCGAGGTATACACTTCACCGCCGTACGATTTTACGCCGTTCACCAGCGTATCAAATTGCTGAACGACCTCTTCCGGCGAGCGTTCCAACGAGAGCACAACAAACACGTCATCCGGTTTGCATTGATTCACGATATCCGCTGCGGCGTATTTCGTGAGAACGGTGCCGAGGTTGTACACCGTCACGCCGATATTGTCCAGCAGCAGTTCCACCGCTTTGAGTTCCACTTCGTTCATTCCTTCGTGCACCGACAGGCAGTAAATTTCGGTCTCCGACTTCGCCGCTTTCGGAAGCGTATCGGTAAAATGAATGAGGGAGTGGATGAGGGTGTTTTTGGCGATCTGGAATTCGACTGTGGTAATCTCGCGGTGTTGCAGGCGTGAATGGATTGTTTTCAGAACGGGGGTGAGATACGAATCGAAGATCGTCGGAAGGGTGCGGCCTAAGGCGAATTGAGATTCCAGCGATTCTTCGATCAGCTGCCGGCGCCCTTTGATCGCATTTCGGAAACATTCTTCCACCGATCGATTATCTGCCACGGTGACGGCGGTTGCGGAAATTTCTTCCGCGGTCCGGGCGAACGGCAGCAGCGGTGTTACCGCCTGGTAATTGTACTGTTTGATGAATTCGTGGACGTTGGACGGCTTAAATTTCCGATGCCCTCCCGGCGTTTTAAAACATTGCAGTTTTCCTTCATCCGTCCATCGTTTAATGGTGGATTTCCCGACCCGGAACATCCTGGAAAGATCTTCCGTGGTGTAGAGTACTTCGTTCATAGTACCTCCTATTGAAGTGTGTGATTGATAAATGATGATTTTAAAATTTTACATTTTGGTCGTAGTGGGCGGTTTGGTCGTTTCGGACCTTTCAATTTATCGAATTTCAGTCGTTTTACAATGGTACGCCAGACGCCTGTGATCCAATACACGGTCCATATTCGTGGCGTTTTTGGCTCATTTTCGGCATTTTTTGACCGTCCCCCGGAATCTTAAAGAACTCTAATGTTCCGGTTCGGTGAAATTTTACCGTTTTGTGAGAATTATCGGGAAGGAATTGTCGTTATTACCAGCGGAGGTGAACAATGAAACGTTTATTATTCTTTACATTCGTTGTGGCAGTAACGATACTGTCCCAATCCAAACCGTCAGCGAAAGGAAAACCGATGAATGCACAGAAGGAAATAGCCACACTCGGCGCCGGATGTTTCTGGTGTGTCGAGGCGATCTACCAACGATTAGAAGGTGTGGAGAAGGTGGAATCGGGTTATTCGGGGGGGACGGTCAACAATCCGACCTACGAACAGGTGACGACGGGAAGAACCGGACACGCCGAAGTGATCCAGGTGACGTTCAACCCGAACACCATCACCTACAAAGAACTGCTGGAAGTCTTCTTCCGCACGCACGACCCCACGACATTAAATAGACAGGGGGCGGATGTCGGCACGCAGTATCGATCGGTGATTTTTTATCATTCCGACGCTCAAAAGAAAACGGCAGAAGAGGTGTTACAAGAAACGGCGGCGGCGAAAATTTGGGACGATCCCATCGTCACGGAGCTGGCGGCATATTCGGCCTTCTTCAAGGCGGAAGAATATCACCAGAACTATTATAATCAAAATTCCATGCAGCCGTATTGTATGGTGGTAATCAATCCGAAATTAAGTAAATTCAAAAAGGAGTTCGCAAAAAAATTGAAAAAATGATTTGATAATCTGCATGCACACATTCACACCAATGTCGATCGTACCGTTGCGCCGCCGAAAAACGGCGCAACGTCGTTTCTCTTCCGCCGTGATGATCGTGCTCTCCGGATTTGCACTCTCCGGGTGTTTTATTATCCGTCCGTTCGCCGGCGCGGATATCGACATCAACCGGCTGCAGCGTGCCCGCGAGGCAACGATGATCGGCGTGCAGCGCGACGGCGCGTTGCGGCTCGCCGACCGGTTGGCAACGAACGATCCGGTGCAGAACGCCGATCTCGTCTTTTATTTTTCCGAAGCGTTGCTGAACAAAGCATCGTCGCAGCTGGACGGCACCACCGGCTGGCTCGATTCGCTCAATTCGTACTCCATCCGCACCATTCGCGTAAAGCTGCATAACGGTTCCGCCATCGCCACCATCGCCATGTCCGCCTTTAATCACGAATACGATGTGGATGTGAACCTCGCGATGGATTGTATACTTGCCTTTTCTCTCGACAGCGGAAAATTCGTCGCCACGCTCGAACCGTTTAACGTTGTTCCGAACATCAAAGCGGGAGGGATGATCGCGTCGCTCGAAGGGGTCATCCGCGACATCGTCACGATGAAACTCTCCACATTGAGCAGTTCGTTTCCTCCCATCCAGTTCCCGCTCGATTTCAACAATCAATTTCCGGTACAGGGAAGTTCGGTGCAGGTGCGCGAAGGGATCAATATGGACATTACCACTCCCGCCTATCTGTTGAAATATTCCCTCGCCTTGAAGGAAGTGCTGATCTTCGCCGATCAAGTCGTGGTAGCAATGAACGTCCGTACCGTGGGGGTGAGAAAATGAAGATCGGAGCGATCGTCGTTGGATTCGTTCTTGTGTTGACCGGCTGCGGATCATCTCTTTCCATTCCTACCGTGGAAGAATCCCGGAAAACAATCGCCGACATCCGGCCGATTCTGGATTCGTTAAATACCCTGATCAATCGTCGGTCGGCGCAGCTTCCGCGCGGACATGATCTGATTTCGCAAACTCGTCTGTCCGCTGTGAACACATTGCTTGGCCGCGTGGCAAATCGATCGCTGAAGGACCTTCATATCGACTTTTTGCCGACTCGTCCTCTCTGGAAGGAGGAAAAGTCGATCCTCGGCATCCGGTACACGAACGTGGTGGATGTCGACACCGGGCGATTTGATGTGGACCTGAAAACGTTCCGGTTCAACGATTTTTCCTCAAATATCGTCAACGCCCGGGTGGAGATCGAAGGAACGGGAAATATTTCCGTTTCGGGTTCCTACACCGGCATACGGGCCGGAGCAACACCGCAAGTCCATTTATACGTCGATGAAAAGATACAATTTGTCGTCACCGCGGCCGATTCCGACTACATCCGGCTCAATCCGGTTCC
>CAZRWF010000097.1:0-9509 GCA_964603685.1 uncultured Chitinophagaceae bacterium | reverse complement strand
GACGGACGGCATTATCGGATTGCAGCCGACCTACGACGGAATGTCGGTTGATCCGTGCGTGCCAAAGTCCTGGAAAGAATTTTCGGCGGTCCGCACTTTCCGCGGCGTTACCTATTCCTTCACGTTCAAAAATCCGAACGGCGTGAACAAAGGGGTAAAGGAGATTCTGGTAGACGGGAAGAAGTGGAACGAAAAAGTACTGCCGCTGAAAAAAAAGAGTTACGCGGTAACGGTGGTGATGGGATAAAAAACATCGGTGCGGGCGAGTGCCCGCACCGGCGACACGAAAACGCGTACATCACATCCACTTGTTCCGCAGATACCAGTCGATCGTTTCCTGCACCCCTTCCGTCAGCGTCACCTGCTGCGTGTACCCGAGTTCCCGCTGCGCCTTGGTAATGTCGCAGCACCAATTATCCTGCGTGAGATCATACGCTTTTTCAAAATTCAGCACGGACGGTTTTTCCTTGAAGAGGGAGATCCACCCTGACACTCCGGCAATGACGAAGACAAGGGGTTTCGGAACGCGCACCCGCAGCAATTTTTTCCCCAGCACATTTTTGGTGACGTATCCGATTTCATTCCACGTGTAAAAGTGTTCGCTGCCGAGAAAATAAATCTGTCCGTTGGCGATTTCCTTTTCACCGGCAAGAATAATTCCCGTAACCAGATCCCTGGCGTGGACGAGGCTGACATAGGTGTCGTGGAAACCGATCAGCAACTCCAGTCCCATATAAGCGGACTTAAAATAATCGAACGTCGCCGTGTCCCGCGGACCGTACACGGCCGACACGCGGAGGATGGTGATCGGAATGGTCTCTTTGAATTTCAGCACTTCCAGTTCGGAGGCCAATTTGCTTTTGCCGTAGGTGGTGAGCGGCCGGGCGGGGGTCGATTCATTCACCGGCGTCATGCCCGAACCCGGTCCGACGGCGGTTTGACTGCTGATGTGGATGAACTTTTTCACCGTCGGATTGATCCGGGCGGTGATCTCCACGATGTTCCGCGTTGCATCCCTGTTTCCGCGGTAAAATTCCTCTTTGGATTTGGCGGCGACGAGTCCGGCGACATGATAGACATAGTCCGCACCGGAAATCCCTTTTTCCAACGCGTCATTGGAGAACAGATCCCCTTCGATGATCTCGATCGGCAGGCCGGTGAGGAATCCGAGTTTCTTCGGGTTCCGCACCAACGCGCGCACGCGATATCCGTGAGAAAGCAGTCGGTCGATCAAGTGACTTCCGATGAAGCCGGTGCCGCCGGTGACAAACGCAATCGGTTGTTGTGCCATACGGTTGATTTCTCTCTTGACGGGGTGTGCGGAGAAACGGTCGCCCGGTGCGGCTGTTCAACCGATCGCGACGAACTGTCCGGCAATACACCGCCAGTCTTAAATTGCATTTCGTTCTATGTTACGGTATATTCAACACACCAAATATACCAAATGTGAGCTTAAAAAGGAGTTTTTCCCTTGGATCTCTTTCAGAAATGTGTCGAGTTTACGCGTGCCGATGAAGTGAAAGCGGCGGGATTGTATCCGTACTTCCGTCCGATCGAAGCGAATGAAGGTCCCATCGTTGAAATGGCCGGCCGGAAAATTATTATGGCCGGATCGAACAATTATCTCGGATTGACCGCACATCCGAAAGTAAAGGAAGCGGCGATCAACGCGGTGAAAAAATACGGCACCGGCTGTTCCGGTTCGCGGTATTTGACCGGCACCATCGACCTTCATAACGAATTGGAAGCACGTCTCGCGAAATTTTTAGGGTATGAAGATGTTCTCTTGATCTCCACCGGTTACCAAACGGCGCAAGCGGTAATCCCCACGCTCGTGCAGCGGGGGGAATATATCGTGTCGGACAAGGATAATCACGCCTGCATCGTTATGGCGAACATGATGGCCGCGGGGATGACGGCCGAAGTGGTGCGGTATAAACATCGCGACATGAAACATCTCGAAGCGGTCATCGCCAAACTCCCCGCTGATGCGGGAAAGTTGATCGTGACGGATGGCGTGTTCAGCACGAGCGGTGAAGTGGTCGATCTCCCGTCCATCGTGGCGATTGCGAAAAAATACAATGCGCGCATCATGTGCGACGATGCCCATGCGACCGGCGTCGTCGGCGTCGGCGGGCGCGGCACCGCAAGCAAGTTCGGTTTGACCAAAGAGGTGGATATCACCATGGGAACATTCAGCAAATCGTTCGCCTCGCTCGGCGGATTTATTGCGTCGTCCCGTTCGGTGGTGAATTACATCAAACACACCTCCCCGGCGTTGATCTTTTCCGCGAGCCCGACCCCTGCGTCGGTGGCATCGGCCCTCGCCGCGCTGGAGATCATCGAAGAACATCCGGAATTGGTGACGCAGCTGCACAATAATGCGAACCGCGTCCGCGAAGGATTGCGCGCGCTCGGTTTTAATGTGGTCGGCCAACCGGAAACCGGCATCGTTTCCGTGATCATCGGCGACACGGATAAGACCCTCGTCTTTACGAAAGAACTGTTCGACGCGGGTGTGTTCGTGAATGCGTTTGTGCGTCCCGGCGTTCCTCCCGGCATGGAGATGCTCCGGACCAGCTATATGGCTACGCATCAAAACGAACATCTGGATACGATCATCGAGATCTTCGGAGTGATCGGCAAAAAACTCGGCGTTCTCAATTAATTATGCTGCGCAGAAACTGAACCACGCCGGACGGAACAGACAGTCGGCGTGGTTTTTTTATGGAACTCACCTCTATGACGAACGTAGTCATCCGTCCCGTCCGCACCGGCAACGACAGAAAACAATTCATCGATTTTATCTACCGGTTCTACAAAGATGATCCGAACTGGGTGCCGCCGCTCCGGATGGACCGGGAAAAACTGATCGATACGAAAAAAAATCCCTTCTATTCCCATGCCCGCATGGAACTGTTCCTCGCCGAACGGAACGGCGAAATGATCGGCCGGATCGGCGCCATCGTGAACGACCATCACAACAAAGAGCATAACGACAAGGTGGGATTTTTCGGTTTTTTCGAATGTATTAACGATCAGCAGGCGGCCAACGCTCTGTTCGATGCGGCGAAAGATTTTTTACGGTCGCAGGGAATGAACGCCATGCGCGGGCCGGCCAATCCCTCCGTGAACGACGAATACGGTCTGCTGGTGGAAGGATTCGATTCTCCGCCGGTCGTGCTGATGACGTACAATCCGAAATATTACGAAACGCTTATCACGAATTACGGATTACACAAAGAGAAGGATCTGTACGCGTACCTTCTCGATCAAAACACGGTATACACGGAAAAATTCAACCGGGCGAACGAGATCGTCAAACAGCGGAACAGCCTCACGTTCCGCGCGATCAATATGAAGGATTTTAAGAACGAAGTCCGCCGCATCAAAGAGGTCTATAACGCCGCGTGGCACTATAATTGGGGCGCTGTGGCGATGACCGACGCCGAATTCGATGCGCTGGCGGACGATTTAAAAATGGTGGTCGAGCCGGAACTCGTGCTGATCGCCGAATCCAAAGGCAAAATGGTCGGATTCGGTTTATCGCTTCCCGATATCAACGTCCGGTTACGCGGGAACAGGAACGGCGGATTGATCGGCGGCTTGCTCCGCCTGCTCGTCTTTAAAAAGAAAATCGATTTGGTCCGCATCATCGTGCTCGGAGTGATTCCCGAATACCAAAAGACCGGGGCGGCCGGCGTGTTATTTTATGAGACCGCCATACGGGCGAAAAAACTCGGCTATCAATACGGCGAAGCAAGCTGGATTCTCGAGGACAACGTGATGATGAACCGGGCAGCCGAAACGATGCAGGGGAAACGGTACAAAACGTACAGGATCTTTCAGAAGGAAATTTGATAGTGACTGGAAGGGAAGGAATTCGTATTTTACGAAGTGATCAACATTTGTCCCAACATTTCTGAGGAAAAATAATGGCGGTAAAACCGGTTGAAAAAATCTGGATGAACGGAAAACTCGTGGACTGGAACGATGCGAAAATCCACGTCCTGTCCCATGTTATCCATTACGGCAGTTCGTGGTTCGAAGGGATCCGCTGCTATGAAACGAAAAAAGGTTCGGCGATTTTCCGGCATAAGGAGCACATTCAGCGGTTGTTTGACTCCGCAAAATTATACCGCGCGGAGATCCCGTTCACGCTCGAACAGGTGATGCAGGCGGATAAAGAGACGATCAAAGCGAACAAACTCAAAGCATGTTACATCCGTCCGATTGCGTACCGCGGTTACGGCGATGTCGGCGTGTATCCGATGAATTGTCCGGTGGATCTGACGATCGCCGTCTGGGAATGGGGAAAATATCTCGGTCCGGAAGCGCTGGAGAAAGGGATCGACGTCCGTTTCGCTTCCTGGCAGCGTGCATCGGGCAATACGTTCCCGACCATGGCGAAAGCCGGCGGCAATTATCTGAATTCGCAGCTGATGAAAATGGAAGCGCGGGTGGACGGTTATGAAGAGGGGATCGCGCTTGATATGAACGGACAGATTTCCGAGGGGAGCGGCGAAAATATTTTTATCATCCGCAACGGCACCATCTATACGCCGCAGTTCGTCAACGCGATCCTTCCCGGCATCACGCGGGCGTCGGTCATTCAACTGGCGAAAGATATCGGCATTCCGGTGGTCGAAGGGAATCTGCCGCGTGAATTCGTGTACGTGGCGGACGAGGTTTTCTTCACCGGAACGGCGGCTGAAATTTCGCCGATTCGCTCCATCGACCGGATCACCATCGGAAACGGGAAACCCGGGGCGATCACGCGCGAACTGCAGAAACGTTTCTTCGATGTGGTGGAAGCCGGTAACGATCCGCACGGCTGGCTGGACTTCATCTAAACACTGAATGTCGCGGCCGCTGCAACGGCCGTCGACCGAGGAATCTCATATGGGGAAAGATTTCGCATTTAAGGAAGTGTTCAAGAAGAAGATCAAGGCGGCATCGGTGGAAGAGATGCTCTCCAAGATCCCGGTGTTCGAAAAACTGGAACTGAAAGAGCTCCGACAGGTTGCTGCCATCGTGCATCGCCGCCAATACACCAAAGGGGAATACGTGTTCTATCAGGGTGATCCCGGACTGGGAATGTACGTGGTGGAAAAAGGCATTGTCGGCGTCGTGGTGGCGGGCGAAAACGGGGCGCAGAAAGAGATCACGGAACTCGACGACGGCGACTTCTTCGGTGAGATCGCGCTGCTGGACGAATCTCCCCGTTCCGCTTCGGTGGTGGTGAAGGAAGATTCGCAGCTCATCGGATTTTTCCGCCCCGATCTTTTTGAGATCATTGAGAAGACGCCGAAAACCGGGCTGAAAATCGTTGTGAAACTCGCCGAAATGATCGGCGAACGGCTGCGCAACATGAACAACGAATTCTCCAAACTGCGCGCCGAGCTCGAACAGATGAAACAACTGAAGGAGACGGGCAATGAAAAAACAATCTCCAAAAAGAAAAAAACGTCCGCTTAACTCTCCGGTTCCCCGCCGCCGCCCGTTGCGCGCGGCGATCGCACTGAAGAAGGTTCTGGTTCCGATCGATTTTTCCGACAATTCCAAAAAAGCGCTCCTCTATGCCATTCCGTTTGCGCGCCAGTTCAACGCATCGCTGGTGCTGGTCTACATCGTAGAACCGACCATCTATCCTTCCGATTTCGGATTCGGCCAGGTCGGTTTCCCCGACGTGGAGAAAGAACTCCATGAAAAAGCGACGGCGGAAATGAAAGAATTGATTGCGGCATATGTCCCTCCGCCGGTAAAAGCGGAATCGGTCGTCGGATCGGGAATTCCGTTCGTGGAGATCACCACCTTCGCCAAAGAGGCGGAGGTCGACCTGATCATCGTCGCAACGCACGGACGGACCGGCGTGGAACATATCCTCTTTGGCAGCACCGCGGAGAAAATCATCCGGAAAGCTCCCTGCCCGGTACTGGTTGTCCGTTCGGAAGAGCACGATTTTATCAACGAACGGGCATAAGTTTTCTTGCCCGGACAGGTCAACTTTCGTATATTTAGGACAAATAATTCACATTTTTTCACTTTTGAGTTGATGAAACGATGTTAAAAAAGCAGAAAGAGCTCGCACAGCGGGTAAAGAAGCAGGACGACCTGATTACAACGTATGAATCCGCCCAATTATGGTATGAAACGAACAAGAAACTTTTGACCAATATTGGCATAGCAATTGTGATAGTGATCGCGGCCGGATGGTTCTACATCAATAATAACAGGACCAATAACGAAAAGGCCGCGGTGGAATTCGCCAAAACCTTTTCGTACTACGACAACGGCCAGTATCAGCTGGTGATTAACGGTATCCCGGAAAAGAACGTCCGCGGCCTGCTGGCCGTGGTGAACGATTACGGCTCCACGCAGTACGGGAATCTCGCAAAGTTTTATCTTGCGAACAGTTATTTCAACACCGGCGAATACGACAAAGCGTTGGAGATGTATGAAGATGCGGATCTCGATGCTCCGATTCTGGAAGCGTCCCGCATCGCCGGCATCGGTGCGTGTTATGAAGTGAAAGGTGATTTTGCCCGAGCGGCGAAATATTTCGAACAAGCGGGGACGTACAACAACACCGATCCGAACGCGGCGGAATACTTGTCCAATGCCGCTCGAAATTACGGTAAAGCCGGAGAAACGGCGCAGGCGATCGAGATCTATACGTTGATCAAAAAGGAATATTCCACTTCTGCGGCAGCGAGGGATGCGGAGAGGTATCTGGAAGAGTTGCGCGGATAACCAAACGAATGTTCCGGTGTTCGACGACTGCGTCGTGAGGGGGCTGAAATGCACTTGACGACGCAGTTGTTGTTTTAAAACGATCGATGGACGTATTTCTTTACCGAAAAATTTTATGCTGACTGAATTTGGCAACATCCTGGCGTTTTTCATCGTCGGCGCGCTGTTCACCGCCGGCGGCCTCATCGCCTCCTGGCTGCTCCGTCCCCGCCGCCCCTACGCGGAAAAACTCTCCACGTATGAATGCGGCGAAATACCGGTCGGCGATCCCCGCGTAAAATTTAACATCCGCTTTTATGTTGTCGCCCTCATTTTCCTCATCTTCGAAGTGGAAGTGGTCTTTCTGTTTCCCTGGGCGCTCGTGTTCAAACAATTCGGCATGTTCGCCTTCGTGGAGATGCTCGTTTTTCTCGGAATTTTGATCGTGGGATACGCGTATGTGTGGCGCTCCGGCGATCTGGAATGGGACAAACCGGCGCCGAAATATTCCTTTGCCGCGCAAAAGACCACTGTGTTCGAAGAACAGCCGGAAACGGCGGTGCGATAAAAATTTATGGGACTTCTCGATCAAAAATTCGACAACTCCAACATCGTTGTGACGACGATGGACAATCTGCTCAACTGGGCCCGGCTTTCGTCCCTGTGGCAGATGCAGTTCGGACTTGCGTGCTGTGCCATTGAAATGATGGCCGCCTCTGCCTCCAATTTCGATATGATGCGGTTCGGCGTGATCCCTCGTGCCACACCGCGCCAATGCGACGTGATGATCGTCTCCGGCACCGTGACGCTGAAAATGGCATCGCGCATTAAACGATTGTACGACCAAATGTCCGAACCGCGGTATGTGATCTCCATGGGAAGCTGCTCGAATTGCGGCGGTCCGTACTGGGAGCACGGATATCATGTCCTGAAGGGAGTGGACCGTGTGATCCCGGTGGATGTATATGTTCCCGGATGCCCGCCGCGTCCCGAAGCGTTGATCGAAGGATTGATCAAATTGCAGGAAAAGATCCGAAACGAAAGTCTGGCAAAGAAAAAAGCGGTGTAACGGGAAGGACAAACAATTGTGTTTGTCCCGCACGACACGCCGAACCGAACATTCATCATTGTTCATTGTTGGTTATGACTCTTCAAGAAATTAACGACACCCTTTCCGCGCAATTCCCCGGCGCCGTCCTCGAATCGAAACTCGAGAATGTCGCCAATCCGTTTTTGAAGATCCTTCCCGAAAAAATTTACGATGTATCGCTATTCGCGAAAAATGATGAACGATTGCAATTCGATTTTCTTTCCTGCTTGTCCGGTGTCGACTATAAAGGGAAACTCGGCGTGGTGTATCACCTCTTTTCGATGCCGTTGAAACATAAGATCGTCCTGAAAGTGGAAGTGCCGACCGAAACACCCGTTGTCCCTTCTGTCGAATCAGTCTGGAAAACCGCCAATTGGCACGAACGGGAAGCGTTTGACATGTACGGCATCCGCTTTGAGGGACATCCGGATTTGCGGCGGATTCTGCTGCCGGATGATTGGGAAGGATATCCGCTGCGGAAAGATTATCAAACACCCGAATTTTATAACGGAATGCGCGTTCCGTATTAATGCCGTAGGACAAACATTCCTGTTTGTCCTTTGCGGTTTACAATAACAATGACCGAATCAACACTCGATATCATCAAAACATCCACCGGAAAAAAACTGCGGACCGAAGAGATGGTCGTCAACATGGGTCCGCAGCATCCCTCCACACACGGCGTGCTCCGCCTGGAAGTGGTGTTGGACGGCGAGATCGTCACGGACGTGATTCCGCACATGGGGTATCTGCATCGCTGCTTTGAAAAACATTGCGAGCACATGACGAGTTACCAGCAGGTGATCCCGTACGTGGACCGGATGGACTATGTGGCGGCGATGACGAACGAATTTGCGTACGCCGTAACGATGGAAAAATTGTTGAAGATCGAAGTGAGCGAACGTGTTCACTACATCCGCATTATCATGGCGGAGCTGCAGCGCATCGCATCGCACCTGATCGCCATCGGCACGTTCGGCATCGATATGGGTGCGTTCACACCGTTCCTCTATTGTTTCCGGGACCGCGAACGGATCCTTGATCTTTTTGAAATGACCTGCGGCGCACGGCTGCTCTACAATTATATCTGGATCGGCGGACTTTCCCATGACCTTCCTCCCGGATTTGTGGAGAAGGCGAAAGAATTCTGTGCCGATTTTAAGACCACCATCAAAGAACTGAATGACCTGCTGAACTACAACGAAATTTTCATCAAACGGACCGCGAACGTCGGCGTACTTCCGACGGAACTGGCGATCAATTACGCCTGCAGCGGTCCGATGCTTCGCGGCAGCGGCGTGGATTGGGACTTGCGCCGCGACGATCCGTATTCCCTCTATCATAAGTTCGACTGGAATGTGGTGGTCGGCAAAGGGGAGATCGGCACCGTCGGCGACGTGTGGAACCGCCACATGGTCCGCCAGCGGGAGATGGAACAAAGCCTCCGCATCATCGAACAGGCACTCGCTTCGCTGCCGGACGGTGATGTGCAAAAAACGATCCCGAAACGGATTCGTCCGCTTCCGGGAGATATCTACGGGCGGATTGAATCGCCCCGCGGCGAGCTCGGATTTTATGTGGTGGCGGAAGAGAATGTGACGCCGTACAGGATCAAAGCCCGTTCGCCGGCCTTCGTCAATTTGAGCGTCATCGGAGAAATTTCCAAAGGGGCGATGCTTGCCGATCT
>CAZRWF010000096.1:4244-9827 GCA_964603685.1 uncultured Chitinophagaceae bacterium | reverse complement strand
ATTTCTTCGAGGATTCCCGCGGAACCATATGGATCTCCACGGAACAAGGGATCTCGCTCTATTCCAACGGCACATTCCGCTCCTTTACGATGAACGACGGACTGTTATATTCCGTCGTCAGCGCCGTGATTGAAGGTCCGAACAATACCATGTATATCGCAACCAATCGCGGCCTGCAGCGTGTGTCGATCGATCCGTTCGCACCGAAACAGCCGCGGGTTGTCTATACAAAAAAAGAGGGGCTCCCCGATGATATCGTGTACGATATCGAGATTGATCATGAAGGCGCGTTATGGATGGCAACGCGCGGCGGTGTGGCGCGTCTTTTGAAGAACGAGATCTCGCCGTTCACGGTGGAAAACGGATTATCCTACGATCATGTCTCGTCCCTCCTGGTGGACTTCGAAAATAATGTTTGGATCGGTACGGACGGCGGCGGATTGAACGTCCTGAAAAGTGGTTTGTTCACCTCG
The DNA here is from genome assembly GCA_964603685.1 of uncultured Chitinophagaceae bacterium. Classification (GTDB taxonomy): domain Bacteria; phylum Bacteroidota; class Ignavibacteria; order UBA10030; family UBA8401; genus UBA8401. The sequence continues at coordinate 9,354 of CAZRWF010000096.1, read as the reverse complement.
TACGGAAAACGGGAAGGGATTCCTTCCGACGTCATTTGGACCATCTATGAAGATCGTTCGCACGCCATGTGGATCGGCACCGACAACGGATTGGTAAAGATCACGGGCGATGCCAAAAATTCGAAAAAATATTTCACCACAAAAAACGGCCTCTACGACAACGAAGTATATTCCTTCGCTGAAGACCATACCGGTGCTTTGTGGGTCGCTACCGTGAACGGCCTTCAACAGATCATCAATAATACGGTCGTTCCCGTAAACCTTCCGATCAAAACAAAAGGATTAATCGTAACGCATGTGTTTGAAGATTCCCGCCGCCGGATGTGGATCGCCACCTCCGGCGACGGCCTGCACAAACTTGAAAAAGGGAAGGTCACCACATTTAACAGCACCAATGGTTTCATCAGTAACTACATCAATTGTCTCGCCGAGGACCGGAACGGCAATATCATCGCCGGTTCGGACGGGGAAGGAATCGCTGTCATCGCGGACTCCGGCGTGATCCGGAAAATCGGCAAGGCGGATGGTCTCGCCAGCACGTTTGTCCATGCGGTGTATGTGGACAGCGGTAATATTGTCTGGGCGGGAACGTTCGGCGGCGGATTGCACCGCATCAACGGTGACACGGCTGTTGCCGTCACCGTAAAACACGGGATGTACGACGATCTGATCTTTCAGATTCTCGAAGACTCGTTCGGCCGGCTCTGGATGACCTCCAACAAGGGGGTCTTCACCGTGACAAAACAGGAGCTGAATGATTTTGCCGACGGTACAATCACCACGGTCAATTCGGTCACCTATGGCAAAGAGGATGGTTTACGCAGCAACGAAATGAACGGCGGCGTCCAACCGGCAGGTTGGAAAGCGCACGACGGAACATTGTGGTTTCCGACCACCGGCGGTGTGGCGATGGTCAATCCTTCCGAGATCAAATTGAATCAACAGCCGCCCCGGGTAATCGTGGAAGAGATGTTGATCGACAATCAGATCTTCCGCGATCCGGTGATCCCGCCCGGGAAAGAACGGTATGAGTTTCGTTTTACCGGCATCAGCTTCGCCGGTCCGAAAAAGATCCGGTTCAAAGTGATGTTGGAAGGATACGACAAACAGTGGGATGATATCGGCACCCGACGGGCGGCCTATTATACGCACATTCCCCCGGGAGAATATACCTTTCACGTGATCGCTGCCAACAGCGACGGCATCTGGAACGACGTCGGTGCAACGCTTCCGTTCGTCGTGCAAGCGCACTTTTACGAAACCAAAGCATTCTATTTTTCACTCGGGGTTGCCGCTCTCCTGCTCGTGTTCGGTGCGTACCGATGGAGGATCCGGCAGATCATCCATCGGGAACGGGAACTGGAGCGGCTGGTGGAAGAGCGGACGAAAAATCTCGTGGAAGCAAACAACGCCAAGTCGCAATTGCTCGGTTTCGTGGCGCACGACTTGAAAACGCCGCTTATCACCATCAACAGCATCGCCCAGGAGATCAAATCGTTCGACAATATCGACCGCCATTTCCGCGGTTACCTCGATCTGGTGGAGCAGAACTCCAAACGGATTGTGACGCTGATCTCGGAGATCCTCAACATAACGGCGATCGAATCGGGAAAAATCGAGTTCAAACTGGAGCCGATCAACATGGCGGAGATCGGCGCGGTGGTGGTGGACGGATATCAGATTCAGGCGCAGCGGAAGGATCAATCGTTGTCGTACCGCGTGGAAGCCGATGAACAATGTGTGGTGTTGGCGGATTCGGTAAAGCTGCAGGAGGCGATGGAAAATCTCGTCAACAACGCCATCAAATATTCACCCCGCGGAGCGAAGATCGATGTGTCGGTCGCGCGGCAAGACGGCATCGTCCGCTTTTCCGTGAACGATCAAGGTCCGGGCATTACCGCCGAAGATCAACAACGGTTGTTCCAAAAATTCCAGGTGCTCTCCGCAAAACCGACCGGCGGCGAGATCGCCACCGGCCTGGGACTGGCGATCGTAAAAGAGATCATCGACGCTCATCACGGCACCATTTACGTTCGCAGCGAACCGCCGAAGGGTAGCACGTTCATCATTGAACTGCCGCGCGTGGAATCGCCGGCGCATCGTTAAGCATCGGCATTCCGTCGTCGCAGGATGGAAAGGACAAATCCCGACAGGATCAACAACGTGCCGACCCACACGAGGATGATGAATGGTTTGATGCTCGCTTCCACCACCAGCGCTTCGTTTTTTCCCGATAGCGGTATCCCGCCGGCGTTTTTCACCTGCAGTTGAATGGCCGACTTTCCTTCTCCCATTCCGCCGATGCTCATCGCGAGAAATTCAATCTTTGTACCGAGCAGTTTCGAGTCGACGCCGACATATTTTTGCTCTTTACCGTCGTAGATCACATACGGCGTCACCGTTTCGCGTTGATCGTTCTGCACAATTTCCAGCCGTGCGCCGACGCGGGTGCCGCCGTCGGTCTGTTCCATATTGTGCCCCCCCATGTCGAATCCGGTGAATGTCACCCGGGCCGCACCGACTGAGGCGCTCTCTCCTTTCAACAGCGTGAGGTGTCCGTGTTCATCAATTCCCCCTTCTTCCACACCGGACGGGGAAAGATACACGTCGTGCGTCAGAAACGATTTGATATCCGGATTGCGCATCGTACCGGAATTTTCGGTTTCGAACATCATCGGCTGCAGCACCGTCGGAGAACCGTCCTGTTGCACGGTAACGCTGAAGGCGGTCTTGTGCCCTTCCACGATCCGCTTTCCGGTATAGGTGACCGTATATCCGAAAATTTCTTGCGGAGCATTCAACCCCAGCACAGCCACTTTTTTCTGCTCGAACACTCCCGACACCATCGCGCCGATCAAAAACACCGCCACGCCGATATGGGCGATCTTTCCGCCGAGCAGCCGCACATCGCCGCGCAGCGACATCGCCGTCAATTCGATGTTGACGAACAGAGCAAACAACGAAGCGAACACAAACAACAGATACAGCATGTCCCACATGCTGAAGAATCCGATCGCTGCGGTCGCTGCCAATGCCGCCGTCAACGATTTCCAGGAATGTTCTTTCAGCAAGGTTCCGTCCTCCTGTTCCCAACGGACCAACAGACTATAGCCGATGAGCAGCATCATGATCACCGCGATCGGAACGTGCATAGTGTTATAGAAGGAAGGATCGACATGCGTCGTTGACACAATCGGAAGACTGGTGCCGAAAAACACGACGGCCGTGCTGATGAGCAGCACGAACGCGCCCAACGACAAGGCAAACTCTCTCGTCCGCCAATGCATCGGCTTCGCAATATCCCGCAACTCCTTCCGGCGGAAGAACAGAAAGCTGCCGCCGAGCGCCGCCGCACTGCCGAGAAAAAGTATCAACAATCCGTACACCACGGTGCCGGGATCGGTGAAGGAATGGACCGATGAATCGCCGAGGATCCCGCTCCGCGTGAGGAACGTGGAATAGATCACCAGCACGAACGACAGGATCGCCAAAATAAAATTGGTCCGAACGAGATTGTTCGTCCGCGCCTGCGCCAACATCGTATGCAGTAGCGCCATCGAAACGATCCACGGCAGCAACGAGGAATTCTCCACCGGATCCCATCCCCAATAGCCGCCCCATCCGAGAACACCGTATGCCCAGTAAGCACCGAGCATCAATCCGGCGCCAAGCGATAATCCGGAAAATATCACCCAGGGAAACGCGCTGCTCAACCACGAATGATACTCTTTTCTCCATAATGCGGCGACGGCAAAGCTGAACGGTATCGCCGCAGCGGCAAATCCGACGAACAATACCGGCGGATGGATCACCATCCAAAAATTTTGGAGCAGCGGATTCAAACCCCGCCCTTCCTGCGGCATCTGACCCGGGGTCAATTCATTCGGAAACTGTTCGTAGATGGATGTAAACGGAGATTTGGCGATCAATAAGACCAGCAGGAACGACTGCACTGCCAGAAAAACCGGCAGAACGTATTGTTCCAACCGGCGCGTTTTGGTGTACGACAACAGTGCAAAACTCAAAAGAGCGGAACAGAGTGTCCAGAAAAGAAAACTCCCCTCTTGTCCCGCCCAAAAAGTGGAGATCAATAGTCCGGTGGAAAGATCCGTGGAGCTGTAACTCCACACATACGCGTTACCGAAATTATGCTGAAGAATATCGACCAGCAAGACGATTGATGCGACGATCACGCCGGTGGAAGAGGCGTATAGTCCTTTTCTTCCGAGCGACAGCGATTTTTTTTGACCGCGGGTAACTTTGATATAATGGGTGACGGCGAATATTCCGGCAAACAGGGCAAAATAGAGGGAAATGGTTCCGATCATGATGACGATCCTTGTGGTCAATGGTAGATGATATGCCGCAGGATCATTCAACAATCGTACCGATCAAAAAAACGGACTACGCAGGTGTATTTCCCTCGAAATTTCCACGGAAAAAGTTCATCCGTGCGAAAATCGCACTTCTTTTTTCACGGATGGGAGAAAAAAAAGGCCGGGAATGTTTTCCCGGCCCATCTTGAACGATGAAGAAAATACTATTTTAAAAGCATCATTTTTTTAGTTCCGACCACTGCGCCGTCCACCGTTAATTGATAAAAATACATCCCGCTGGCCAACGATGAGGCGTTAAACGTCGCCGCATATTCGCCGGCCGATTGGAATCCTTCCGCCAGTGTGGCAATTTTCTGACCCAGCAGATTGTAGACGATCACCGAAACGGCGCCGGAGCCGCGAAGCGAATAGTTGATGGTGGTGGACGGATTGAACGGATTCGGATAGTTCTGTTCTATGGAATAGCGTTGCGGTACCCGGTCCGACACGTGCTTGACCGATGTCGTGATACCGGAACCGAGTTTAAAATCCCCGCGGATTTCGCCGCCGGCCGCCGTGGAGGAATGCACGTTCAGATAGATCCGCCCTCCCAACAAGTCATAAATGCTGTTGCCGAGATTCCACCAGCCCGATGTCGTGCTGTCCGTAAACGTTACACCTTTCACCACGCCCCCGCCGGGCAACACATGAAAATGGGCGGCCGAAAACGTCCCCTGCAATCCGGCGATTGTCGCATGATAATAGGCGCTGTCGCCGCTCACGTCGATCCAGGC
>CAZRWF010000096.1:0-4144 GCA_964603685.1 uncultured Chitinophagaceae bacterium | reverse complement strand
CCGGGTGTGTTCGACGTATGGATGTTCAGATACACTTTCTTTTGCAGAAACAGCGTGATCACACTGTCCGGAATATTATTCCACCGGCCCTTGGCGGTGCTGTCCGTAAACGTCACCGCCTGCAGAACTCCGCCCGAAGGAAGAAAATGGAAATGGGCGGCCGTAATGTTCCCGCGAAGTCCGGCATACGTAAACGAATACGCGAGAGAGTTTATTCCAAGACTGGTGGAACTGTCCTTATCAAAAATCGCATACCCGCTCCCTTTTCCGCCGGAGGAGGTACCGGCCTGTGTTCCGTCCAGGGAAAAAGCAAATCCGTTCATATCCACGGAGAGTTCGCCGCGAATCTCACCGCCGGCGTTGGCGGAGGTGTGCACGTTCACGTACAATTGACCGTCCACAAAATGATTCGCCATGGTGTCGGCGATATTGGTCCACGTTCCCGATGCGGTATTCCCGGTGAACGTGATCCCTTGAACGACGCCTCCCGTTCCCGCATAATGAAAGTGTGCAGCAGAAATGGTCCCTTGAAGTTTGTTCACCGTCATGTGATACGTGAACGTCTTCCGATCCGCGCTTAAGATCCCCCACCCGCTCCCTTTTCCGGGTGAACCGCCGCCGGTCCCCTGGTTATCCAGGTCGATCCGGACGAACAATTCCTGCGCAGACAGGAGTTGAGCAAGGAGCAATAGGGTAAGAGTAACAAGACTTTTTTTCATTTTTCCTCCGTTGAATATTGTGAACACCGTTGTGTCAGGTCTGTGGATTCAATAGCAGATACGAAACTCCGGAATGATCGGTTTGCAATTTTCATAATTCGGCAGCGAGAATCAAGCGGGATATGAGTTTCATCACAGTCCGGAAAGTGCTATTTTACAGGAAAAATGCTGAACCGTTTACAACTCTCAAAACCGCTCATCTTTTTCGACCTGGAAACGACCGGCACAACGCTGAAAGACCGGATCGTGGAACTCTGCGCCATTAAAATAATGCCGGACAAAAGCCGCACCATGTTATTGCATCGGTATTATCCCGAAATGCCGATTCCTCCTTCCGCCTCGGCCATTCACGGCATTACGGATGAGATGGTGCGGAATGAACCGCCGTTCCGGGAGCGGGCGAAGGACGTCGCGGCGTTTTTTTCCGGAAGTGATCTGGCGGGGTTTAACATTGCGAAGTTCGACATACCAATCCTGGTGGAAGAACTGCTGCGTTCGGGATTGACGGAAAATCCGTTCGAGACGGCGAAAGTGATCGACTCCCTCTCTATTTTCTTTAAAAAAGAACCGCGCAACCTCGCCGCCGCGTTAAAATTCTACGCGAACGAAGAACTGCAGAACGCCCACTCGGCGGAAGCGGATGTGGAGGCGACCATCAAAGTGCTGAACGGTCAACTGGAAAAATATCCGGAGCTGGCCGCCACATCGGAATCATTGCATGAATTTTCCCATCAGGAGAGCGATTTTCTCGACTACGACCGAAAATTCGCCCGCGACAAAAACGGGGAGATCGTTTTTATGTTCGGAAAAAACAAAGGGGCGCCGGTGGCGGACAATCTCGGCATGGTGAAGTGGATGCTCGATAAAGATTTTACCGAACAGACGAAGTTGATTGCCCGGAAGATCCTGAAAGGAGAAATATATTGATCGAAGCGGCAGAGCGTCCCGCGATGATTCATTACTCTCTCCCGGCAATCTTTTTTCCAACGAAAATCCTTCCGGACCCGCTTCCGTTCCGCTCCTGTTCATTCGCCGGTTCCCGCAGTTCATCATGCGACACCTTTCCGGTTTTTCCAAGCGTCATAATCTTTTCCCTGCCGCTATCGTTAACGATCCGTTGATCTCATCCGCATCCACCGCAATTCTATCCTTTCCCAAAGAGGAGAATGACGAAAGGTGTATGCGGGTTTTTCCTTTCTCACAAATAAGAGTCCGTTATCTTCTCTTCTTACAACTGACAATCCCCTTTCCGAAACGACCGCCAAAACATTGAAGTTTCCGGGGCAATTCCCGGAAAAGGTTTGGCAGTGTTTTTGCAAAAGTACCCCGGTGTTCCTCTTAAAAAAGAATCCGGAGTCTTGAATGAAGTCATCCTCAACAGCCGCACCCGAACGCGAAATGGTCACCATCGACGGCAACGAAGCCGCCGCGTACGTGGCCCATCAAACAAATGAAGTGATCGCCATTTATCCCATCACTCCCTCTTCCAATATGGGAGAGTGGTGCGATCAATGGTCGTCCGAAGGAAGAAAAAATATTTGGGGAACCGTTCCCAGCGTCACCGAAATGCAAAGTGAAGGCGGGGCTTCGGGAGCGGTGCACGGCGCACTGCAGACCGGATCGCTCACCACCACCTTCACCGCCTCGCAGGGACTGCTGCTGATGATCCCGAACATGTTCAAAATTGCCGGTGAATTAACGTCGACGGTTTTTCACGTGTCGGCCCGCTCGATCGCCGCGCAAGGTTTGTCGATCTTCGGCGACCACAGCGATGTGATGTCCGCCCGCTCCACCGGCTGGGGCATGCTCTGCTCGCACAACGTGCAGGAAGTGATGGACTTCGCCTTGATCGCGCAGGCGGCCACGCTCGAAGCGCGCGTACCGTTCATCCACTTCTTCGACGGATTCCGCACTTCGCACGAAGTGATGAAAATCGAACAATTGACGGCGAAGGACATAACGGCGATGATGGATGAGGAGTTGATCGCGCAGCATCGACGCCGCGGGCTGACGCCGGACAATCCGGTGATGCGCGGAACGGCTCAAAATCCCGACGTGTACTTTCAGGCGCGGGAAACGGTGAATCCGTATTACGACCGATGTCCGGCCGTCGTGCAGAAGACGATGGATAAATTCGCATCGATCGTCGGACGGCAATACCGGCTGTTCGATTATTTCGGCGCTCCGGATGCGGAACGGATCATCGTTATCATGGGATCCGGATCGGAAGCGGTGCAGGAGACCGTGGAAGCGCTGATGGAAAAGAACGAAAAGGTCGGCGTGGTGAAAGTCCGCCTCTTCCGTCCTTTCTCCGCCCTGCATTGTATCGGAGCGTTTCCCGCCACAACCAAATCCATCGCGGTGTTGGACCGGACCAAAGAACCGGGAGGCGCCGGCGAACCGATGTATCAGGATGTCGTGACGGCGCTGCACGAATATTACACCACCAGCGAGGTAAAATTCAAAAAATATCCGAAGGTGGTCGGGGGGCGGTACGGCCTCTCATCCAAAGAATTCACTCCGGCGATGATCAAAGCGGTGTTCGACGAGCTGTCGAAGGAAAAGCCGAAGAATCATTTCACCATCGGCATTAACGACGACCTCGGCAACACGAGTCTCGACTATGATCCGGCGTATACCACCGAAAAACCGGACGTCATCCGTTCCTTATTCTACGGTCTCGGCGCGGACGGAACGGTCGGTGCAAACAAAAATTCGATCAAGATCATCGGCGAAGAGACCGACTTCTTCGGCCAGGGATATTTCGTATACGATTCCAAAAAGTCGGGATCGACCACCGTGTCGCATCTCCGGTTCGGGCCACGTCCGATCCGGTCCACCTATCTCATTTCTCAAGCGAACTTCGTGGCGTGCCACCAGTGGCAGTTCCTCGAAAAGTTCGACATGCTCTCCTCCATCATTCCCGGCGGAACTTTCCTGATCAACTCTCCTTTCCCGAAGGAACGGGTGTGGGAGAATCTGCCGCTCCGCGTGCAGGAACAGATCATCGCCAAACAATTAAAACTGTATGTGATCGACGGCAGCGCGGTGGCGCAGAAAACCGGCATGGGAACACGCGTCAATACGATCATGCAGACCTGCTTCTTCGCCATTTCCGGCGTATTGCCGAAGGACCAGGCGATCGACGCGATCAAACATTCCATCAAAAAGACGTACGGCAAAAAAGGGGAAGAGATCGTGAAGATGAATTATGCCGCGGTGGACGGCACGATCGAAAACCTCTTCCACGTCGATTATCCGAATGAACTGACCAGCACCATTCAACTCCCGCCCGTTGTGCCTGACCATGCTCCGGAATTCATCAAAAACGTCACGGCGAAAATGATCGCCGGACAGGGTGATTCAATTCCTGTCAGCCGACTGCCAATTGATGGCACGTACCCTGTCGGCACGACGATGTGGGA
>CAZRWF010000095.1:0-9899 GCA_964603685.1 uncultured Chitinophagaceae bacterium | reverse complement strand
TCAGTGGCGATTTGAAACCGACAGCTTGCAGCCACTCAATTTTGAAAAAATTGCTAAAGCGTCGACGGTCAATTTCACAGTGTACCCCGGCGCATTTACTTACTGTCGTCGGGGTTTTTCATTTTAAAACATCGGTGAAATCTGCGGCACTCATTCCATGAATAAAAATTTTCAAACACTGTTGAACGAAAAGATCGTCGTTTTCGACGGGGCGATGGGGACGAACATCCAGTCGCAAAACCTGACCGCGGACGATTTTCACGGGGAACATCTCAACGGCTGCAACGAATATCTTCTCATCTCCAAACCGGAGGCGATCGAAAAAGTCCATGCGGACTTTCTCTCCGTCGGCGTGGATGTGATCGAAACCGATACCTTCGGTTCCTCCTCCATCGTCCTGGCGGAATACGGCCTGCAGGACCGCGCGTACGAGATCAGCAAAAAAGGGGCAGCCCTAGCCAAAAAAGTGGCGATGGAGTTTTCGACGCCGGACCATCCGCGATTTGTCGCCGGATCGATCGGGCCGACCACCAAACTGCCGTCGCTGGGTCATATTACGTTCGACGAAATGGAACGGTCGTACTACGAACAGGTGGCCGGACTGGTCGAAGGAGGGGCGGATCTGCTGATTGTGGAAACGTCGCAAGACCTTCTGCAGGTGAAATCGGCGCTCGGCGCGGCATTCCGCTATCGTCAGGAAAAACGGATCGCCATTCCGGTGATCAGCTCCATCACCATTGAAACGATGGGCACGATGCTGATGGGGACCGAAATCGCCGCGGCATTGACGGCGTTGGATCCGTACGATCTTGCGGTGATCGGCATGAACTGCGCGACCGGACCGAAGGAGATGTCCGAACATATCCGTTATCTCACGCAAAATTCGCGGTTCCCGGTCTCTTGTATTCCCAACGCCGGCCTTCCCGAAAATGTCGGCGGTGTGGCGCATTATCATCTCACGCCGGACGAGATGGTGCAGTGGCTGTTGCATTTTGTGAATGACTTCGGCGTGAGTGTCGTCGGCGGATGCTGCGGCACACGTCCCGAACATTTAAAAGCGGTCGTGGCGGCAATGCGCGGGATTACTCCGAAACAGCGAAAGCTCGAATTTCAGCCCTCGGTCTCCAGTCTGTATTCCAGCGTCACCATGGAAATGTCCCCGGCGCCGTTGATCGTCGGTGAGCGGACGAACGCGAACGGATCGAAAAAATTCCGCGAGTTGCTGCAAAAAGAGGATTACGACGGAATGGTGACGATGGCGAAGGAGGCGATTAAGGAAGGGGCGCACGTGCTCGATGTTTGCGTGGCGTACGTCGGCCGGGATGAAGTCCGCGACATGAAAGAATTTGTCTCGCGGCTCAACACACAGGTGCCGCTCCCGCTGGTGATCGACTCCACCGAAGCGAACGTGATCGAAGCGGCGCTGCAGCTCTGCGCCGGTAAAGCGATCGTCAATTCCATCAATCTCGAAGATGGCGAAGAGCGGATCGACCATGTGGTGCCGTTGTGCAAACGGTACGGCGCCGCCGTGGTGGCGCTGACGATTGATGAACGGGGAATGGCGAAAACGGCGCACGACAAATTCGCGATCGCCGAGCGGATCTACAATCTCGTCGTGAACAAATACGGAATGAAGCCGAGCGATCTGATCTTCGATACGCTCACCTTTACGCTCGGTTCCGGGGACGAAGAGTTCCGGAAAGCGGGAATCGAGACCATCGAAGCGATCCGGCTGATCAAACAGAAATATCCCGACGTCGGATTCGTTCTCGGCGTGAGCAACATTTCGTTCGGATTGGCGCCGCATATCCGGCACGACCTCAATTCCGTTTTTCTCCATTTTGCCATCGAAGCGGGACTCACGCAGGCGATCGTCAATGCGCAGAAGATCAAACCGCTCTATAAAATTGAAGAACGGGGACGCGAGCTCTGCCGGCAGCTTGTTTTCGATGAACGGAAATTCGACGGCGAACAGTGCACCTACGACCCGCTCACCGAACTGATGGCATTTTACGCGGACAAAAAATCCGATGCCAAAGCGGAAAAAAAGGCGCGGGCCGGTACAATTGAGGAGATTCTGAAGAACCGGATCATCGACGGCGACAAACAGGATGTCGCTGCCGATCTCGATGCAGCGATGAAAACGTATTCACCGCTGCAGATCATTAATGATATTCTGCTCGACGGCATGAAGGTGGTTGGCGATCTCTTCGGCCGCGGCGAGATGCAGCTGCCGTTCGTGCTCCAATCCGCCGAAACGATGAAAGCCTCCGTCGCCTATCTGGAACAGTTTATGGAAAAAAGCGACGCCACCAACAAGGGATCCATGGTGCTCGCGACGGTGAAAGGGGATGTGCACGACATCGGAAAAAATCTCGTCGACATCATTCTGACGAACAACGGTTATAAAGTATACAATCTCGGCATCAAACAACCGCTGGAGAACATCCTCACATCGTGGACGGAACACCGGGCCGATGCGATCGGCATGAGCGGACTCCTGGTAAAATCCACCGCCATTATGAAGGAAAATCTCGAATTAATGAACGAACGCGGACTCACCCCGCCGGTGGTTCTCGGCGGTGCGGCGCTGACGAGACGTTTTGTGGAACAGGATCTGCGGTCGTTGTACAAAGGAACCGTTGTGTACGCCAGCGATGCGTTCGACGGACTCCGGTTTATGGAACAGTTGAAGACGAAAGGAATCGAAAGTTTTTCCACCGCCTCCGCGCCGGAAGTATTGTCGGAAGAAGAGGGCGAAGAACTGTTGACCGGTTCCGAAGCGAAGATCGCCGCTGCACTGAAGGAACAGGCGGCGCTGCCGGTCCGATCGAAAGTATCGCTCGACGTTCCGATACCGACGCCGCCATTTTGGGGTACAAAAGTGGTGGAGAACATTCCGCTCGACGAGGTGTACGCGTACATCAACGAAGCGGCGCTCATCAAAGGACAATGGCAGGTGCGGAAAGGGAAACGATCGGAGGAGGAATACCGGAATGAAGTCGACACCAAAGTCCGCCCCGATCTGGAACGATTAAAACTGCAGGCGAAGGCGGAACGTTTATTGGAGCCGAAGGTGGTCTACGGATATTTTCCGTGTAACGCGGAAGGGAACGACCTGGTGATCTATCGGGAAGATCAACGGACGGAATGGCTGCGGTTCACTTTCCCGCGCCAAAAAGATGACCGCTTCCTCTGTCTCTCCGATTATTTCGCACCGAAAGGTTCGGGAAAAGTGGACGTGATTCCATTCCACATGGTAACGATGGGAAAACGGGCATCGGAACATTCAGCCGCTCTGTATGCGGCGAACGATTATAAGGAATACCTCTACTTCCATGGACTGAGCGTGGAAACGGCCGAAGCACTCGCGGAATTATGGCATAAAAAAATCCGCGAAGAACTCGGCATCGCCGGCAAGGATGCGAAGGAGATCAAACGTCTCTTCAGCCAGGGCTATCAGGGATCACGCTACAGTTTCGGTTATCCCGCTTGTCCCAATTTGGAAGACCATGCGAAATTGTTCCAGCTGTTGCAGCCGGAACGAATCGGCGTCCATTTAACCGAAGAGTTCATGCTGGAACCGGAACAATCCACCGATGCCCTCATCGTTCACCATCCGGAAGCAAAATATTTTGCCGTGAAGTGAAGGAAGTATTGACGGGAAGAAGGGAAGGGCGGCACAGATTCTTCTTCGTTCATCCGACCCTTCCGTCATCTCACCGCCGGCGGCGGACGACATCATCGTTTTACCATTTCGTACCTTTCTTCCGCCGCGATGAATGAGTATATTAGGCGCGGTTTGAATTTTTAATAGGAGACCAAGTCATGCCGAATCTTATTTTAATTCGCCACGGCGAATCACAATGGAATCTGGAAAATCGTTTCACCGGTTGGGTGGATGTGCCCCTCTCGCCCAAAGGGGAGCAGGAAGCAAAAGCGGCCGGGGAAAAACTCCGGTCATACACATTCGACAAAGCGTTCACTTCCAAATTGCAGCGGGCCAACAATACGTTAAAAATTATACTAGAGGCGAGCGGGCAATCGCACATTCCGACCGAATACGACATCGCATTAAATGAACGCCATTACGGAGCGTTGCAAGGACTCAACAAAGCGGAAACGGCGCAAAAATACGGCGAAGAACAGGTAAAGATCTGGCGCCGCAGTTATGATGTTCCTCCGCCGAAGGACCGGACCGATCTCAATCCGGAAGGAATCAGCGAAAGTTTGAAAGATACCGCCGCCCGGACCCTTCCGTATTGGGAGAAAAAGATCGTACCGGAAATCAAAAATGGGAAAAATGTCATCGTCGCCGCCCATGGCAACAGCCTCCGCTCCATCGTCATGCATCTGGATAATCTGACCAAAGAACAGGTTTTGGAACTGAATATCCCGACCGGCGCTCCGCTGTTGTATGTTTTTGGTCCGAATGGCACGATTGTTGAGAAAAAATACTTGTAAGTCGAAGATCGGGAAGAATCGCAGATTTCGGACAACGGACTCTTCTTTTCCGATCTGTTGAGTTTCGGGGAAGTTTTTGTTACTTTTTCAACAGCACGAATAATAGCGTTCACTTGTCAGGAGAATGAACATGGCAACAATGATCACAGAAGAGTGTATCAACTGCGGAGCTTGCGAACCGGAATGTCCCAACACGGCCATTTACGCGGGCGGAGCAGCATATGAATTTAAAGGCGCCACCGCCGATGCCTTATCCAACGATTTTTATTATATCGTACCGCAGAAATGCACCGAATGTGTCGGACATTTCGATCAGGAACAATGTGCCGCCGTATGTCCGGTGGACTGCTGCATCCCCGATCCGAAATATCCGGAGACGGAAGATGTATTGTATGCCCGTGCGAAGGAGATCCATCCGGAGCGCGCGTTCGCCGAATTAACCTCGTCCAATTCGCGGTTCCGAAAATAACGGATTTTCTCAATGGATGTGTGAAAGTCGATTCATATCGTGGATCGACTTTTTTTTTATTTTCCCTATGACCATCGGACCATATACGCTCTCTTCGATCGACACCGGCAGATTTGCTTTGGACGGCGGCGCCATGTTCGGGGTCGTACCGTGGGTGTTCTGGTCGAAGACCAACCCGCCCGACGAACGTCAACGCATTACCCTCGCCGCCCGCTGTCTGCTGGTCCGCGGCGAAGGACGAACGATTCTTGTTGATACAGGAAACGGTTCGAAATGGAATGAAAAGGTGAAGGATATCTATCGGTTGGACAACTCGCAGGCAACTCTGGAGGGCTCATTGGCGAAAGCGGGTGTAACACCGGAAGAGGTAACCGACGTGATTCTCACGCATCTCCATTTCGATCACTGCGGCGGCAGTACAAAAATTGTTGACGGGAAACTTGTTCCGACGTTCCCCAATGCTGTTTTTTATGTCCAAAAAGCGCATTGGGATTTGGCGATGAATCCCACGGACCGCGACCGGGCGAGTTTTATGAAGGAAAATTTTTCGCTTCTGCACGAACGCGGCATGCTGTCGTTCGTCGAAGGCGAACGGGAGTTGTTTCCCGGGATCTCCGTTCTTGTTTGCAACGGTCATACGACGGCGCAGCAGCTTCCGCTGATTTCGGACGGGACAACGACACTGTTGTTCTGCTGCGATCTTGTCCCGACCGTGTCGCATATTCCCGCTCCGTACATTATGGGATACGATGTCCGCCCGTTAACGACTCTTGAGGAAAAAAAACGGATCCTTTCTGCTGCCCAACAGAAGAATTGGATATTATTTTTCGAGCACGATCCGGAAACGATCGCCTGCACGTTGAAGCGGACCGAAAAAGGATTGGCGCGCAACGAAACGATGATATTTTAGGTGAGCTGAATGATGCACGAAGCCTGCTCCGCATCGGACGTGAACGACCGGCGGGGAAAAAGAGTGACCGTGGCGGGAGAAGATCTTGTGCTGTTTTTTGCGGAGGGGAAAATCTGCGCCGTCGCCAATTTTTGCCCGCATCAACATTTTCGCAAACTTCATGAAGGAATGTTCGACAACGGCATCGTCACCTGTCCCATGCACGGCTGGGCTTACGACGTGCGCACCGGGATATCCACCAATGCGAGCGGACGGTTGCGAACATTTCCCGCGACGGTAATGAATGGGAAAATAATGGTCGAAATGGAATGACCTCCGGCGAGAACGAATTTCACGACGGTATGACCCTGACGGAACGGATCAAGACCAAAGCACGGGAACTCGGATTTCATAAAATCGGAATCGCCCGTGTGACGCCGTTGTTCGCGGAAGGGGAGCGGTTGAGAGAGTGGCTGCAGCGCGGTGACCACGGTTCCATGCAGTGGATGGAACGATCGGTGGAAAAACGGATCGATCCCCGGCTGATCGTACCGGATGCGGTATCGGTGATCTCCCTCGCCGTAAACTATTACACTCCGCACGAACACCCGGTGGATGAACAGACCGGCAAGATCTCGCGGTATGCGTGGGGCGATGATTATCACCATCATGTTACCCGGCGAATCCAAATGTTGTTTGAGTGCATCTCACAATGGGAACCGGGATCAACCGGCCGGTTTTATGTCGATACGGGACCGGTGATGGAGAAAGCGTGGGCGGTTCGAGCCGGCATCGGCTGGCTGGGAAAACATACCAATGTGATCACAAAAGAGTACGGATCGTGGGTGTTTCTCGGCGAAATTATCACTTCGCTGCGGCTGGATGCCGATGAGCCCATGGAGGACTTTTGCGGGACCTGTACGGCATGTATTGACGCATGTCCGACCGATGCGATCCATGAACCGTATGCGGTGAACAGCAACACCTGTATCTCGTATCTCACCATCGAACATCGCGGAGAGATCGCCCGTTCGCTGGGAAAAAATTTCGATCACTGGATCTACGGTTGCGACATTTGTCAGGATGTGTGTCCCTGGAACAGATTTCAAAAAGAGACGGACCACCCGGAATATCAACCGCGTGAATGGAACAAACACCCCGATCTCGAAGAACTGCGTCAGATCACCCCGGAAGAGTTCGCCCGGCGATTTAAAGACTCTCCGATCAAACGGACCAAACGGGAGGGAATTATTCGGAATGTTATTGTTGTTCAAGAGAGCGGGAAGTGATGGATTTAAAAGGAACAATGAACAATGAACAATGTAAAATGTATAATGTATAATTGATAATGAAGTGCCGGGGTCAAAAAGAAGGGAAAAATGCATCAAGTGATAAGGAAAAATGTTCAAAATCCTGATGCATCTATCCTGAATCGTGTATCCTGTATCCTGAATCTCTAAACCTTTAACCTTTAACCTTTTTACCTTTAACTATAAACACAAAACCCCAACATTCGCTAATTTAAACTTCAAATTCATTATGTCCACCAATCATAAAAAAGTGATCATCATCGGCTCCGGACCGGCCGGATTTACGGCAGCATTGTATGCGGCGCGGGCCAACATGAATCCTCTCATCTTCGAAGGGCTCCAGCCCGGCGGTCAATTGACCATCACGACCGAAGTCGAAAATTTCCCCGGCTTTGAACATGGCATCATGGGACCGGAATTGATGGACGTGATGCGGAAACAGGCGCTTCGATTCGGGGCCGAGTCGCAATACAAGATCGTGACGAAAGTCGATTTTTCGAAACGCCCTTTCACCCTGTGGGCAGATGATGAGCAATATACCGCCGACAGCGTGATCGTTGCGACCGGAGCATCGGCGAAATTGCTCGGACTTCCTTCCGAGTCGGAATATATGGGTTACGGCGTTTCGGCGTGCGCTACCTGCGACGGATTTTTCTTCCGGAATCAGGAAGTGTATGTGGTCGGCGGCGGAGACACGGCGATGGAAGAGGCGAACTTCCTGACGAAATTTGCCGCAAAAGTCACCATCGTCCACCGACGGAACGAGTTCCGCGCCTCAAAAGTGATGCAAGATCGCGTATTAAAAAATCCGAAAGTGGCGGTGGTTTGGGATTCCGCCGTCGAAGAAGCGATCGGTGTCACCGAGAACGGCAAGAAAAAACTGACCGGACTGAAAATAAAAAATGTGAAAAGCGGCGCAATCACGGAAGTGAAAGCGGACGGACTCTTTCTCGCCATCGGACACAAACCGAATACCGATATCTTCAAAGGGATCCTGGAGATGCACGAGAACGGATACTTGAAAGTCCAACCCGGAACGACGAAGACCAACATCGAAGGTGTGTTTGCGGCGGGGGATGTCGCGGATTCCTATTACCGACAGGCGATCACGGCGGCCGGCAGCGGTTGTATGGCGGCGTTGGATGCCGAACGTTGGCTCGAAGGCCATTAATTTATTTTCTCTCGCTAAGATATATTACATTTCCACGCATCAATCTTAGTTGCCACACCGAAATAATTTTTTGATATGTAAGCTCGTAACGCCGACTGTTCATCGTCGGCGTTTTTTTATTTGTCGCATCTTTCTGCCGTACTTTTCCGCTTCAATGAAATTTTGTCCGCTCACTCTGACAGCTTTTCAGTAAAAAAATACAAACTTTTAAAAAATCGCCGAATTTTAGCGAATTTTGAATTGGCACACTGATTGAAATATAATGGCGCGAACATCAACACCAATTATATCACACAATATCAGGAGAGCTCATATGTTAGTCCGATTCAAAACCGCACCGTCGATCTTCAATGAAGTCGACACGTTGATCAATTCGGCACTGTTCCCGTTCCCCTCCATCAACCGCACGGAACGGTTCGATCGATTTACCGGAGTGTCCGTGAAAGATACCGGTGAGCAGATTCAGGTGAACATGCTGCTTCCCGGCGTGAAAAAAGAAGATGTGAAAGTCCAATTGAATGACGGAACTCTCACGATTACGGCGGAACGGAAAGCTCCCGAAACGAAAGAGAACGAACAGTGGATCCGGAACGAGATTACCTACGGCACCATCGAACGGTCAATCGCCCTGCCGTATTCGGTGGACAGTGAAAAAGTGACCGCGACGCAGGAGAACGGCGTTTTGACGATCGTGCTCCCGAAACATGAAACGGCGCGGCCGAAACAAATTTCGATCCGCTAAGGGAGGGAACAACAACCATGAATAACGGAACAGTCGACACCAAACAGGTCCACTCGTTGATCCCGGCGGTCAACATCGTCGAAACCCCGAAGGCGTATGTCGTCACGCTCGACATCCCGGGCGCGGTGAAAGAGAAAATCTCGGCGGATATCAACAACAATGTTCTCACCGTCACCGCCGCCGTCGCGGAATATGCCGCAGCGGACGCTGCCGAAACGGCGAAACAGTACCGGCGGGAGTTTACGCTGGCGAACGACATCGACGTGAGCAGCGTCGATGCGCAATATGAACTCGGTGTCTTGACGATCACGCTCCATAAAAAAGAACAGTTTCTTCCGAAACAGATTCGGATCAGTTAATCTTCATCACAATACCAATGCCAGAAAGGAGAAAAATTATGTCACTGATCAAGAGAAATCCGACGACCGACGTGAGCCGCTGGAATCGGGAATTTCCCATGTTCCGCGGGCTCCAATCCCTGCAGAGCGACATGAACAGGATCTTTGATGAATTTTTCCGCGGGGATGTTATCGCCGACGATACGTTCTTCGCGCGTGATTGGACGCCGGCAGTGGATGTCGTCGAAAACGCCGACAACTATCTGCTGAAAGCCGAACTTCCCGGGCTGAACAAGGATGATGTGAAAATCACGCTGGAAAACAACGTGCTCACCATCCGCGGCGAAAAGAAAAACGAAATCGAAAAGAAAGAAGGGAATTACCACCGCATCGAACGGAGCTACGGTTCGTTCGAACGCTCCTTCACGATTCCGGGTACGATCAAAGCGAATGAAATCGACGCCCAATATAAGGACGGCGTTCTGACGCTGACCCTCCCCAAAGCGGAGACGGCGA
>CAZRWF010000094.1:0-10472 GCA_964603685.1 uncultured Chitinophagaceae bacterium | reverse complement strand
GCAAAAAATGGCGCAGACGGAAATTTTCCCGGCGGAATTTTTTTTGACCGCAGGAGGGACAAAACAAACCGGCATACGCGGCACCGCAATTGGAACAATCTTCCAGAGGGATCGTTGGGTTCATGCAGGGAAACTACGAACACTTTATCACATCACCAACCCATCGGCAAGGAGAGAGAGGGGAATCCCCGCCCGGTTCGATCTTCCCTTCGATCGGTCAACGGTCTGTTTGCCGTGGAACTTCTTCCGCCATTTCTTCCACCGGACGCCAGTCTTCGATTTGACGCGAAAGGTGCGGCGCCTGCTCCCGCATGATCTTCCGCACAGTCATATGAAGCCAGAGATGACAAACGAGCGTTACCACGAAAAAGAACATCCACGCCGTCGTCCAAATGCCCGTTGCCTGCAGCAAGTACCCGAAGATGATGGGACAGAAAAATCCACCCAATCCGCCGATGACACCGACGATTCCGCCGACAACACCGACTTCGGTCGGAAAATATTCCGGAATGTACTTATACACAGCCGCTTTACCGATCCCCATTGCGATGCCGACGATAAACACGAGGATCGTGAAAATCCAGACGTTCGCCTGAAAATAGATGTGCGTGATCCCTTTGGCCAACAATTGTTTCTTCACAATAGTATCTCCTTGCGCCACCACCGGCTGTTGCCAAAACGTGAACGTCGGCCAGACCAATGTTTCGCGATCATGAGTCACGAAAGCGGGACGTTGCGAAAAATGATATGTTTTCGTTCCGACTGTGATCATACCCGTATTGACAGCTGTGACCACACCGCCGCGTTCCGCAATCACTCCCTGACCGGGAGATTCAATATCCATTCTCGGTACACACAACAGCACAAAACAAACAAGACACCATCCGAAGACCCAATACATCACTACTCTCGCTCCGAATTTGTCGGACAAGTATCCTCCCAGCGCCCGGATCACTCCCGAAGGAAAGCTGAAGATACTTGCCATCAATCCTGCCAAGGCAACGGACATACCGTACGCGCTGACATAATACGGAATGAGCCATTGTGCCAACGCGACAAATCCGCCGAAGACGATAAAATAATAGAGACCGAATCTCCACACACGAACGTGACGCAACGGTGACAATCGCTGCATCAGTGTTTGTCCGGTTCCTTGTTCCGCTTTTTTATTGGTGGTCGTCAGAGTGAATACCGTCGCCATGGCGAAAAGGATTACGGCATACAATTGCGGAAGCATCCGCCATGCTTCGGGATTTTCCCCGTCCGCCGTAAAACTTTTGAGTAACCAGGGGGCGGCCAGACTCGTCAGCGCCGAACCGGCATTTCCCGCACCGAAAATGCCGAGCGCGGTTCCTTGTTTTTTTTTGCTGAACCAGACCGATGTGTAGGCGATTCCGACGGCGAACGAGGCGCCCGAAAGCCCGAATCCGAGACTTCCCCATAAAAAGTGCTCGTATGTGGTTGCATAGCTCAATAAATATGTCGGAAGAGCAGCGATGAACATCAATGTGGCGTAGACCGGCTTCCCGCCATATTTATCCGTCAAGACGCCGACCGGTAATCGCATGATCGAACCGGTCAAAACGGGGATGCCGATCAACCACCCGATCTGTGATTTGTCCCAGGTGAAAATTCCCTGATCGACGAGGAACGTCACCAACACTCCGTTCATGGTCCACACGGCAAAGCAGACCGTGAACGCGATGGTGTTCATCGTGAGAACAATATACGATGATCGGTGATTCATGGGTTCGTACTCTTCTTCAGCATGGTTTTTCAGCTCCGCGACGGAGATAAAAATTCCAGTTGATAAAAATATTCACGAGATAAAAAAATGCGATACCGTAAAAAAAGAGGTTCGGACTTCCCGCGGAGGAAATTACCCATCCGATAAACATGGAGAAAATGAATGGTCCGTATGCCGCCACAGCTGCGGTCCATCCGAGCACTCCCCCTGCTTGACGGGGAGGAAAAATCACCGGAATTTGTCGGAAGGTAGACGCATTCCCGATTCCGGAAAAGAAAAAAATTCCCAGCATCATCCAGAGGAAGGGTAAAAAATCTTCCGCGGTTGACGGATTCGTATACCACGTTACACCGATGGAACAGAAAAACAGTCCGACCCCCGATATCATCGTCCACACCGCTCCGCCGAATCGGTCCGTCAGCGGACCCATCATCACCCGAACGGCGGAACCGATGAGCGGACCAAAAAATGCAAATGCCAGCGGGTCCGGCGCATTCTCTAACTCTCCGAAGATCTCCCGGATCATCAACGGAAAAGCGGCGGAAAATCCGGAAAACGAGCCGAAGGTCATCAAGTACAACGATGTCATCAGCCACGTGTGTTTATCGGTGAAAATGTCCATCTGTTCTTTGAACGAAGCGCGGAGCGGGACGCTCCGGATTATCACCCAAGCAGCAATACCGAAAAGGAGCAACAGCGGAAGATACCACAATACGGCGTTTTGGAGCCATATCTCTTTTGTAACCGGTCCTTTGGTGAACCATTGCGGTTCTCCGGCGAGAATTCCGAAGATCGGTACGGTGATGATCCATGGCGTGATGAACTGTGTCAGACTGACGCCGAAATTCCCGATGCCGGCTTGAATGGCGAGCGCCGTTCCTTGTTTTTTCTTCGGGAAAAAAAGAGAAGTGCTCGGCATGTAGGAAGAAAAGTCTCCGCCACCGAAGCCGAACGCAAATGCCAGTAGCATGAATATCCAAAAAGGGGTCGAAGGGTCCATCACGGCGAATGCCAGGCCGACCACCGGGATCAGTTTCAACAATATCGTCACCGTGATCACCCAACGGCTGCCGAAAAGCGGAATGAGAAATGTGTGAATGATTCGCAAAGTTCCGCCCGCGAGACCCGGCATTGCCGCCAGCCAAAAGAGCTGTTGCGAAGTAAAAGCAAAACCGATGCCGGGAAGACGCACGACAACCGCGCTCATGACGAACCAAGTGGCAAAGGAGAGTACCAGCGACACGGTGGTGATCCACAAAGTTTTCCATGCGATCACGGAACCGGTCTCTCTCCAGAATTGTTCGTTTTCCGGTTCCCAACGCGGCAGAAATGACGACATTGAAACTCCTTACGGTTTTTTTCCGCCGGCGGCGAATGCCAGCAGCAAATTGGAAAATCCGAACATGCCGGCGGCGGTCGCCACAACGATCATCACGATCTCGAATAGATGGTGCCGGATATTGGTGGAAAACAGAACCAACGGATCTCCGTGATGCCGATTGTTGGGATTTGTTCCATCCAAATATTCCTGTGCGTCGGAAATACCGTCACCGTCCATGTCACTGGCATCGTTCAAGTAAAAATGTATCATCGCCGGATCTTTTTTTGCCTCAACGAGCAGACGGACCCCCATTGTCTTTACCAATTTATTACCGAAGGGATTGAGGAGGGGATTGTCGACATCCATACCGGGGCGCTGTGCACGGCGCGCTTCTTTTAACCGCTCCATCTGCAAAGAATCCAGACTTCCAATCTGACCGAACGATAGTCCGTCCGGCCCTTCCGGACTGGAATGACACATACCGCAATTTACAGTTCGACCCGAATGCGACTGGGAAAATTTTTGAAATTCGGGATACGCGTGAACAACCGAGACGAAGAGAAGAAGAATAAAAATAATCCGCGGCGTCATCACACACCTCCTTTCACGAGATGATAGATTACATCGCCGAAGAGTGTAATGATAAAAAAATACAGGGCGAATCCGATGGCAAGAACTCGGAGTGTTTTTATGGAAGTGTGCCGGAACATCCACGGTGCGAGCAGAAGAACAAAAATTCCGCCGTTCACCACCAGCATAACGAGCCAATACGGTAGCATTTCCAGGGGATAATAGACCATGTAAAAATACCATTCCGGTTTGATACCATCCGGCGTGGAACCGCGCGCATTGTACGGGTCCAACAGCGGAAACGAGAAGAACGCATCGAACGGGAGCGTCACCGCCAGAACGAACATGATCAAAAACACCGCGCCCCATGTGGAAAAATCCTTAATGATAAACGCGGGGAAAAATTTTTCGGATTTTTTGGCTTCGCCGGGGATCCCCTTGCTCATTCCGTGCAGTTGTACGCTGAACAGATGAATGCCGATAAGTCCGAACGTTATCAGCGGCAATACGACAACATGCAGAACAAAAAATCGGCTCAACGTCGCCTGTCCGACACTCGCTTCGCCCTGAATAATCTCCTTTACGAGAGACGGAACATGCGTCAACGATGCCGGCAGATATTGACCCATTGCTTCGATGGACTGGAGTCCGATCTTCGTGGCATTGACGGCGATTTGATTCCACGGCAGCAGATAACCGGAGAATCCGAAACCGAACGTGATGAGGAGAAGTCCCACTCCCGCCATCCACGTGATTTCGCGCGGTTTGGCGAACGCTTTCATGGCAAAAGTGGTGACCAGATGCGCCAAGGCGAAAAAGATCATCGCGGAGGCGGACCAGGCATGCAGATTCCGGATGATATGTCCGCCGGGAACTTCTTCAGTGATATACTGTACCGATTCGTACGCATCGTTCACCGTCGGTTGATAATAAAAGAGCAGCAGCAAACCGGTTATCACTTGAATGAGAAATAAAAAGAGGGTGATTCCGCCGAGATAATATGCCCAACTCATGCGATGCACCGGCACAGTTTTTCCCTTCACCATATGCTGCAAGTCCATCTTTTCCACCGGAAACCGCTCCGCAAGGAATCCCCACACCGACGCCATGGATTTCCTGATCATACGATTGATACTCCCTTTGATTTGATGATGAACAGTTTGTATGAATCGCTGTTTGCCGCATCATAGGCAATCGTCGTCGACACAGTTCCATCCGGTGCACCGTGCGCCACAATCGTTCCATCGTCCTCCCGCAGATGCCAAGGAATGTGTTCTAACGGGATTGCTGTGGGAGAGCCGGCCTGCGGAATTCCGGACGCGGTATCGAAATACGACACATGACACGGACAAACGATCCTTCCCTCTCCGTCCACATCGTTACCGACCGTACAACCAAGGTGCGTACATTTTGCGGACAACAAATTCGGAAGGCCCTGAGCGTTCCGGAAGGCCAGTGCCGGTCGCATCTCATAGTCGATGAAATATTTTCCGGTCTCCGGCTTGAGTTCGCGCAGATCCGCGACAAAGATCGCATCGTTCTTCAATCGCTCGAGTTCGTAACTTTTTTCTTCCGCCGTCAGTTTCATACGTTTGAGCCGTTTTTCCAACAGCGCCGCCTCTTTTGCATCATCGAGCGCCGGGCCTTGAAAATAACTTCCGGTTTTCTCCAACACCCCGAACGACAAAAGACCCGCCGCACCGGAGACACCGGCGATACCGCGGAAAAAATATCTCCGTGATTCCACATACCGCGCCCGTTCGGAACGGCGGTTCCAACGCACTTCATTCGTCCACACCACTTTTTGCGGAAGACGGAAGAGATATTCCAGCGGAATGCTGAACATATGAATGAGCCGCGTGAACGGAATCAACATGAGAATAATCCACGCTAACGCGACGTGCGCCTGAATCACGAACGGCAAGTCTTGCACATATGTCATATCCGGACTGAACCGCAGAATACTGGAGAGATACGCGTACACCGTGCCCGGTGCCCAGGCGGAACCGTACCGGTATGCCGATGCCGTCACCAATCCGAGCAGGATTTGCGCAAGCAAAAGCGCATACACGACAAAATCGAGCGGTTTTGTCACCAATTGCAGCGTACGGGTGAAAATGCGGCGGATCATCAACACGATCAAACCGATCACACACATCACTCCGGCGATAAATCCGACCGCTTCGAGCGCAACAAGTATTGTGCGATGCTTAACAAGATCGGCCCACAGATCCGGAAGAACGAACGGCACAAGATGTCCGACAAAGATCACGAGGATGCCGAAGTGCCACGGTAGCGATCCCCACCGGAGGAATGTGCTTTCCAGAAATTGAGAGGAAAGTGAGGAGACAGTGTACTCTTTCCGGGTGAGACGATAATAGGTGCCGATCACCACAGCAGTGATCGCCGCGTACGGAAGACCGATAAACAGGAATTGAATGATCATGCTCCCTCCGTCATTGTCTGTTCCTGCTCCGCTTGTTGATGAGGGGCGGATAATGCTGTCTGCAACGCCGCGAGGAGGGGAGCGTACGGATTTTGGGTTTTGGAAAGGATGGTGACCATCGACTCTACCGGACCTCGTAATAAATATTCACGAAGTTCCTCCACTTCATCCTCCGGCGCGACGCCGCTGTATCGCAGCAGTACCGCCACGTGATCGGGCAATTCGTTTCCGGCATCGAACGCGTGCGCGGTAAATGTTTCATTCAGTTTCGCCATCAATCCTCCCCTTTTATAATTATCCTCTCCGTACAGATGGATCCCGGCATACGGCGAACAGACTGCCATCAAGTCGAATGTCCGTGTATATAGTTCACGCACGGACGAGAGAGGTAATTTTTCCGTCGAAGTTCGAAAACGATCGAGATCGTCCACGGCTGCCGGCAATTGGTGCACCGCCGCATCGTAAAGTCGGGACCGGAGGAGCGGGAAATGGTCATCCGGATATTGCAGCAGACCGGAAAAATATTCCAAGAGAGTCATGTTTATTCCTTTTTTAAAAGATCTTCGGCGGCATTTCGTTGAATCCGAGTCCGCAATTTCCTTTGCAAAATTCCGGATCGATCATCTCCTCCATCGCCTGTTCGCGCCGTGTTTCGGGGATGACGAACCGTTCGTTGAACGTGCTCAACGCCGTGAGATGGTACATTTCCTGAATTTCCTCCGGAGTCAAACCCGTTTCTTTCACCATTTTTTTCGTCGTCTCGTTCAATTCTTCGTGCAGCTGCTCCGCCCGTTTTACGGCGCGGACGGCGAGCATCTTTTTCATGATCTCGCGGATCGTCTCTTCGTTTCCGGCGCTGAACAGGGTGGCGAGATATTTCAGGGGGATGCGTGCATTATCGAGCATAGCGGAGAATTCCGTTCCGTCCAAACTGTTGGCGTACACATCGTTGGTGCTTTTTCCCAATACCGGCAGCAGCGGCGGAACATAGAAGAGCATCGGCATGGTGCGGTACTCCAGATGCAGCGGCAGCGCCATCTTCCAGCGGACAACATATTTGTACACGGGGGATTTTTGAGCGGCATCGAGAATTTCCTGCGTGATGCCGTTGGCTTTAGCGTTGGCGATCACTGCGGGGTCGAAGGGATCGAGGAACACCCGGCGTTGCGATTCCACCAAATAGTGTTCGGAAACGCTCATCGCTTCTTTCACGCGATCCGCATCGTATAACAATACGCCGAAGTACCGGATCCGTCCGACGCAGGAATGGAAGCAGGCCGGCGCCTGTCCGGTCTCCAAACGCGGATAACAGAGAATACACTTTTCGGATTTTCCGGTTTTCCAGTTGTAATACACTTTTTTGTACGGACAGGCGGTAACACAGGCGCGCCAGCCGCGGCATGTTTGTTGGTTTACCAGTACGATACCGTCTTCGCCGCGTTTATAAATCGCACCGGACGGACATGCCGCCACACAGCTCGGGTTTGCACAATGATTGCATATGCGCGGAAGGTAAAACATCGCCAATCGTTCGATCTCCAACAACTGCGACCGCTCGTGCGGCGACAACGAATCCAAATTCACATCATGGGCGGCATATTCCGGCGATCCCGACAGGTCATCGTCCCAATTCGGGCCTTTCTTAATGTCGATATACTCGCCGGTGATCTGTGAAACGGGTATCGCCGTCGGCTGATCATCGCCCGCCGGGGCATCGAACAGATCGTTATACTGATACGTCCACGGTTCGTAATAATCCCCCAGCGTCGGTTGATTCGGATTGTAAAAAAGTTTGAAAAAGTAGTCGGACTTATTTTGAGAATTTAATTCCAGGTCATCACCGTTCTTTTTCCATCCACCTTTGAATTTTTTCTGATCTTCCCATTTTCCCGGATACCCGGTGCCCGGCTTGGTCTCCACATTGTTCCACCACATATACTCCGCTCCCTGCCGGTCGGTCCAAATGTTTTTGCAGGCAACACTGCAGGTGTGACACCCGATACATTTGTCGAGATGAAAAACCATGGAAACATGCGAACGGACATCCATACGAACTCCTGAAATATTGCGTCGATTACCAATTGAGTTTTTTCATTTTGCGAACGGCAACGAATGTATCGCGATTCACTCCCTGCGGTCCCCAATAATTGAATCCATACGTAAATTGCGCATATCCGCCGATCATGAAGAGCGGTTTCAGGCGGACGCGCGTCAGCGAATTGTGACCTCCGGCCCGGCGATTTCTCCGTTCTTGGGATTTCGGCACGGAGATAGTCCGTTCCGGAGCATGATAGATCATACACATACCGCCAGGAATCCGGTGGCTGACGACGGCGCGCGTGCAGACGACCCCGTGGTCATTGTATACTTCGACCCAATCATTATCCTTAATACTGAGCCTCGCCGCATCCTTGTCCGAAATCCAGATCGGTTCCAAGCCGCGGGAAAGCGTCTCCATCCGCAGGGTATCACCCATCGTGGAATGGATGTGCCATTTCCCATGTGGCGTCAAATAATTCAGCACCAATGTTTCACCCTCCAGATTGGATTTGAGAAGATCCTTCAGTGTGCCTCGATCGGCGCGCGGTTTGTACGTCGGAAGATGTTCGCCGTAGGCGATATACGCTTCATGGTCCAGATACAGATGTTGACGACCGGTGAGTGTTCTCCACGGAACCAATTCTTCGACGTTTTGACAATACGCGGAATAGGCCCGGCCATTGTTCGTGATACCGCTCCAAAACGGCGTCGTCAAAGTCCGCCGCGGCTGAGTGGCAATATCCTCAAAGGTGATGCGGATATTCCTCGATCCTTCGGCCAGATGTGTATGGTCGATGCCCGTCTTTTGGGATTCAGCGGCATACGCCCGGTACGCCAGCTCGCCGTTCGTCTCCGCGGCGAACCAAAGGATAACGTTGCACGCATCTTTGTCATCTTTCAACGAAGGATAGGTCGCACCACCGAACGAATGTGTCGGTTTCGATTTCACGTATTCGTCGTAAAGATCGTCCGCCATATAACTGGTTCCGTGAAGACCAAGACCGTTGTTCCGGAAGTTGAGACCGACGGAGATGAATTTATTGTAGAGATTCACATAATCTCTCTTGACAATTTTGAAGTTCGGCATCGTTGTGCCGGGAACCATCGCACACTCCCCTTTTTTCCAATCGTTCACCTTCGGTTGTGCGATTTCCGCCGGCGTGTCGTGCATCAGCGGAGTTGCCACAATATCAGTCAGGGGTTCGGGAATGTACCGTTCGGCCAGTTCGGAGACTTTTTTGGCGAGACCCTTAAAGATTTCCCAGTCGGACCGCGATTCCCATGCCGGCGGAACAGCCGCTTGCAGCGGATGTATGAACGAATGCATGTCGGTGGAACTCAGATCGTTCTTCTCATAATACGTGGCGGTAGGAAGAACGATATCGGAGTACAATGCGGATGAATCCATTCGGAAATTGATATCGACGATCAGATCGAATTTCCCGTTCTGCGCTTGTTCATTCCAAACAACATCGTGCACATCATCATGGGCGCACTCGTCGGCAATCGAATTATGATGCGTGCCGAGATAATGTTTCAGAAAATATTCATGCCCTTTGGCGGAAGAGAGCAGCGCATTTCCCCGCCAGATATACCAAACACGCGGAAAACTGGCGGGATTGTCCGGATCCTCCATGGACGATTTTAACAGACCGCTTTTCCATTGATTTTTCACATAGTCGATGATGCCGGCATCATCTTTCGCACCGGCGGCGATCGCCTCTTTCACTAATGCAAAATTACTTTTATTGAATTGCGGAAAACAAGGAAGCCAACCGCTGCGAACCGCCATCGCCTGCTTGTCCGCCGTGTGACCGTGCGCCATCGGATGTCCGGCGTCATTCACCGGACAAATTTCGGAGAATTTTCCGTCATACCTCCACTGACTGGAATGCATATAATGGAACGAGGGGGTGTTCTGCAAACGCGGCGGTCCTCCCCAATCCGTTCCAAACGCGATCGGCCCCCACGACGCTTGCGGCACCAATTTTTCCTGCCCCACATAATGATTTAAACCTCCGCCGTTCACACCGACGGCTCCAGAGAAAATCAACGCAGAGATGATGGAGCGGTAGATAAGATTGTTGTGATACCAATGATTCACCCCCGCACCGATAATGACGCTGACCTGGCCGTTCGTCCGTTCTGCTGTATGCCCCCATTCTTTCGCGAAGCGAATGACATCTCCGGCACCGATTCCGGTAAACTGTTCTTGCCAGCGCGGTGTAAACGGAAGTTCGCCGCTCTCTTCGTAACGATCGTCACCGGTCCTGTTGACATTAAACTGCGCCAGCATCAGTTCGAAGGCGGTGGTCACAAATACGTCACCGTCGTTCGTTTTTAATAAA
>CAZRWF010000093.1:1432-10646 GCA_964603685.1 uncultured Chitinophagaceae bacterium | reverse complement strand
TATTGTCCAGCGTAACGGTGAGGTCCACCCGCAGTTGGTCTTTGGTGATCGTGCAGTTTAAGACCGTAAATCCGAATCCTTTATAGGACAATGTTTGTCCGCTGAATGACACGGACGAAACGGAGAACGATCCGTCCCTGCCGAACGTTGCGTTGTTCACCTGAACGGTCCCCATCGACGACGGGAGTGTTGCTGCCGCTGTCAGAACGAACACTCTCCGGGACACGGAAATGCTTTTGATCTGCACATCCGCGCCGCCGAAATCGAAGGCCGGTCCGTTGTAGGTCACCGTTCCGCCGCTCACCGCTCCGGTGTTGATGTTGATATCTACTCCGCTCACCGTCAATGAACGCTGTGTACCGAGATCGATCGTTCCGCCGAATTCAATTTCATTGTTGGCGAACGAAACGGAAGGATTCTGAACTCCCCATCCGCCGTATGTCAGCGCTCCATCCAGCGATACCGCCGCACTTTTCACCGAGCGGGCAGCGACATCCACGATCAACGATTTCACCCGGAGCGTGCCGATGGAGTCAGGCAGCCCCACGGAACCGTCCACCGTGATTGTCTGTTTCGCCCAATCGTAGGACATCGTCGCGACGGTAACGTTCAGTGTTCCCCACTTCCATGTGTTTGAGTACGAAACGGCGCCGCCGATCAGTTCCCCGCTGCTGCTGACGGTCAATCCGGTAAAGGTCGCCGTGCCGACCACCGGTGCAGAGACGGAGCCGGAAAGGACGAGATCGGATCGATCGTATGCAGCGGAGGTCAGCGTAAACGTGTATCCGTTGTGCGCAAAGGAGACATTCGCCGCGCTGATCGATCCGATGGAAATCTGTGCAGGATACGTCAACGTTACATTCTGCGCGGAGAGCGTCGTTAATTTGTTGGGAAGGACCAGTGACGCGGAGAGCGAGAGGGAATTATTCACCAACTGCAGAGAACGAACGGTCAGCGTCGAACCGTTGTACGACAAACCGGGACCGGCATAGGTCAACATCCCTCCCGATGCCGTACCGTCGGTTTTTATCTGGACTCCCACGGCGGTGATCGTTCCCCAACCGTTCGGGAGCACGATGGACCCGTCCGCTTCAATGCTGCTGCCAGAGGCGGAGATCGACGTGATGTTGACGGAAAATCCCCCGATCTTCAACGAATCTAATCCTCCCATCGAGATCGTTCCGCCGAAATAGCGCCCGTCCGATCCGATTTGGAGTCCTTCGGCGCGGACTGTTCCCATCGAACCGATCGTGACCGAACCGTCGATCAGCAGCGCATTCTGCAACAGTTGCAACGTGTCGACAGTGACAGTGTAGTTTTTCCATTGCAGCGTCGTACCGGTCAGCGCAGCCGTTCCCATACTGACGACCGACGTGCCGTTCATGGTGAATCCGTTCACCTGCAGAGTTCCGAGACTGTTGGGAAGACGAACGGTTCCGGAGAGTGTTAACACATTGTCCGTTCCAATGGAAATATCTGCCAGTGTCAGCGTAAATCCTTTATACGACATCGCCACTCCCGCTGCATCGATCGTCCCGCCGGAGAAATTTCCGCTGCCGTCGAACTGCAGGCCCCGAATCTTCACCGTGCCGTATCCCTGCGGCAGTGTCATGGTGCCGCTGACGACCATTCGTTCGTTCGCATACGCGGCTGAATCGACCGTCACGGAAAATCCTTTATACGCAAATCCCGCACCGTGAACGGACAACGATTGCACCGAAACTGATCCTGACGAAGAAATGGACAAACCTGTTACTGTCGCTGACCCTCCGACGGCGGCCGGAAAGGTAACCGTCCCGTTTAATCGAAGATCGCTCAAGTCTGTGGTGGTGACACTGATATTATTCAACGAAAATCCGCCGAAGGCGACTGCCGGTCCGGCGTATTGGACCGATCCAAAATTCACCGAACCGTCCGTATCCACTTCAAAATTTTGGACGGTGAATGTGCCGCCGAACTGCGGAACGGTGAACGACGCACTCAGTTCCAGTCCATCCCCCTCCCATTGAATCGTCTGCACATTAAATGTATATCCTTTGTACGCCAGCGATACATTCTCTGCTTCCACTTTTCCGCCGAGCAGCGCACCGGTTGTGCTGATGGTCAGCCCCGTGACCGCCACAGTGCCGATCGAATGAGGGAACAAAACCGATCCGTTCACGCTCATCATATTGTTCGCAATCGACACATCGGACACCGTAATTGAATAGTTCCCCCAGGAAAAAAACTTCGCCGGGAAGTCGATCGTACCGGGAGAGAGAACGGTTCCGTTCGTCAACATCGTCATCTTTGACACGGAGAAGGTACCGATCGACGGAACGGTAATTTTGCCGGAATAATACATCGAATCACCGGAGGAAGTCACAACAACATCGGTAATTGCGAATCCGGCGTACGACAACGAAACGTTGGTCAGATTAAAATTGCTGACGGTGAGGAGGCCGGACGAGGAGATCGCGATGAGCGCCGAACCGGTCGATGTTCCGATCGCAAATGTCGCCGTCCCCTGCACACCGGCGGCGGTGAACGAGAGGGACTGTAACGATAAGGAGTACCCTTTGTAAGAAATGGCCGGACCGTTGTAGAGCAGCACGCCGCCGGTTAAATTCCCGTCCGCCGTGATATTCACATCGTTTGCCGTTACCGTCCCGCGATTCCCGGGGAGCGTAACCGCACCGGAGAGTTCGATCTCTTCATTTTGGATCACCGCATCGGTCAAGGCAAATGTAAATCCATTGTAGCGTAATACGGACTTGGGCTGGAGCGTGATTGTCCCTCCCGAAAATGTTCCGGAAGTGGAAATGCGGAGATCGGATGCGGCGACCGAAAGCAATGATTTGATCGCGATTGATCCGGAGACGGAGAGATATCCCGGAAGGATCGACAGTGAATCGACCTTCACCGAATAGGTTCTCCAGGTCAGCGTGGTTCCTTTGAATGCAACGGTGCCGGGAGAAACAACGCCCCGGCCATCCAGCGTCAACCCGGAGACCGTAGCCGCGCCGAGTCCGTTCGGCAATGTCAGTGTTCCATTCAACACAATCGTGCTATTCGTCAGTCGGCCGGAGAGGTTAGTCAACACAAAACCGTTGTGCGACAGCGTTGCTCCTTGCAGTGCCGTGATTCCTCCGGTCAGAATTCCCTCTTTCTGCAATGTCATCGCGGTGACGGAGACCGTGCCGTACTGACCGGGAAGTTGAAGGGTGCCGGAAACGATGAACGCTCCGGCCACATAGGAAACACCGGAGAGTCTTGCCGTCATCGTTCCCCACGGTGCCGTAACATTTCCTGCGATGATCTTGTCGACGGTCACGGAACCATCCGCCCCGATCGACAACGATCCGACGGCGATCGAACCGGAAACAGCCGACGGAAGTTTCAGCATGGCGGACATTTCCATTCTGTTGTTGAGACCGAAGGCGACACTGTTGACGGAAACGCCGAATCCCCCAAGAGTGATTCCCGATCCGGAATAGGAGAGAGTGCCCGGGTGGATCGATCCGTCGAATCCCGCGTCGAATCCAACGACGGAAACAACACCGAGATTTTTCGGCAATGCGACCGTTCCGTCAAACTCAATCACATCTCCCTCAAACCGGCCCCGTGTGGTTGTCAGGGAAAATCCGCCGTACGAAATCAGCGGTGCGCCGGAGAGGGCGACCGATCCGCCGGTGATCGTTCCCGCGTTGTTGAAGGATAATTGATGAACGTTCACCGTCCCCAGTCCATTCGGTAATTGTATCGTCCCATCGACCGAAAGCTCATTATTGGAAAATCGTACAAAGGAGACCGTCAGGACGGCAGAACCGAGCGTTACGGTTTTTTTCTGCAGCGCGAATTCTCCGCCGGTGAATAGTCCTGCGGACGACAACGAAAGATTGGAAACACTCACACTCCCCAATCGAGGGACGGTGATGGTTCCGAATAGTGAAATTCCGGACGGGGAGACTTTCATGAGGCCGGCCGACAGCGGAAATCCGGCATACGGAATAGTGACATTCCCCGGCACGATGGTTCCGACAGAAACGATTCCGCCGGGCGTTACGGAAATGTTGGCCGCTTCGACCACCGCGAGATTGTTCGGAAGAGTGAACCGGCCGGTCGCCAGAATGCCGGTTGTTCCCAACGTGATTTCGTTCAGCAGCAGCGTTCCGCCGGCATACACCAGCGGCGTTCCCGAATACGAAACTGTGCCGTTGACGAATGTTCCGCGCGGCGTAATATCCACCGACGTGAAATTGAGCGTCC
Organism: uncultured Chitinophagaceae bacterium; assembly: GCA_964603685.1. Lineage (GTDB taxonomy): Bacteria > Bacteroidota > Ignavibacteria > UBA10030 > UBA8401 > UBA8401. The sequence continues at coordinate 6,398 of CAZRWF010000093.1, read as the reverse complement.
CGCCGTTCGGCAACACGGCAGTTCCGTCGAACTCAATCGCGTTGGATTCGATGGAGAGCGATTTCACCAGCACGGAAAACCCGGCGACCGGCAGATGGGCGAGAGACGCCGGCCCGTGTTTCCCGAGCGTAATCGTCCCGCCGGAAAATGTTCCGCCGGAAGCGACGGAGACATTTTCCGCCGACAATGTCAGTGCGTTTCCCAGAGTGATCGTACCACTCACCGTGATGTCGTTGGCTGAGGGACGGAGCGACGAAACGCGGAGCGGATATCCTCCGATCGTCATCGTTGTGCCGACGGCGGGGGTAGTGACCGATCCGGGCGAAATTACACGATCCGGCGCCACCGTAATTCCGGTGATCGTCGTCGTCCCGCCGCCGCCGGGGAGCGTGATTGATCCGTTAAACGATACGCTGTTCGGACCAAATGTGGCGGACCGGATTGCCAACGCGGTACCGCCGTACGTGACGGCGGAAGCGGAAATGTCCGCTGTCCCCTCCCCTGCCGTCCCATCCGGCCTGATCTTCATCTGTGTTATGCGGAGCGTTCCCATGGAAGAAGGAAGCGTAATGATCCCGTCCGCCAGGATTGCACCGTTGGAGAGTGTCACATCGGTGACGATGGCGGAAAATCCGTGGAAAAGACTTTTTGCGGAAAGGACATTCACTCCTCCGGCGGAGACGATGCCGGATGTGCCGACAATAAAATCATGAAAGGAGAATGCGTTGGGATTCCCCTCGACGGTCATGGTTCCCGAAACGCCGATTCCGGCCGCCGTCATATACGCATTACTCGCCATTGCCGGGAATCCCAACAACGAAATCTCCGCCGGCGCCGTCACCGATCCGGCAGCGACACTCCCGTCCGATTGTATGTTCGCACCGGTGAACCGGAACGTTCCCACATTCGGAATCGTCGTCTCACCGTTCATGGTGATCGCCATGCCGTTCATCCGTACGGCGGTAACACGGAGGGGAAAATTGTTCAACCGCACGGCCGATGTTACGGTATCGAACCGTTCACCCGAATAGATCCCGCCGCCGGAAATAACGGCATCAATCAGCCGCACTGTTCCGGCATTCGGCAGCACGACATCGCCGGAGAGATGCAACAACCGGTCGGAAGCAAAAACAAATTTTTCATTCGCAACGGTGAATCCGTTCATCTGCACCGGTCCGCCGGCGGTGATCGACCGGACTTCCGCCGATTGCGGCGTGACCGATAGTTGCGTCTGCAGCGCCGGCGAGACGGCGTTGATCCGGAGAATCGCATCGACCATTACCGTCCCGCCGAATGTCGGCACCTGCACATCCACGAGATTCATCACATACGATCGGAACGTATATGTCCGTTTCGGATCGACCACCGCGGTTCCGGGGCGTGTCGTTCCGGCCGGACTCAATTGAATGTCTTGCAGATATACCGTTCCGATTTCCGGAAGCAAAATGTTGCCGGAAAGGGCCACGATGCCGTTGCGAAAATCGACCGATCCCGACGTCGGCTGAAAAGTAAATCCGTTGTATCGCAACGGCTGATCGACGAGCACCACCGCACCGGAGTTCAGCATGCCGAACCGGTCGACGGTGATATTCCCGGTCCGCACCGCACCGGCGCCGGCGGGTAGCGGAACGGTGCCACCGAGGACTAGTTGATTGTTCCGGATAACGGCGGAATCGACCTGCAGAGAGAATGTGGGAGTTTTGATTGATCCTCCCAGTCCGACGGCGATTGAAGGATCGATATTTCCGTTGGCGTATACAAGAAGTCCGGAGACCGGAAGTACGCTCATCGATGAACCGAGCGTGAGTGTCCCGCCGAGCGAAAGTCCGGTCGGCGCAAACGAAATATTCGTTACGGCCATTCCGAGATTCATTAATCGAATGCCGTCGTTCGGCAGAATCGCCGGTTGCCGCACGATGCCCCCCGGACCGACCATCAGATCGCGAAAGGGCAATTGTCCCATTCCGTCCGGCAGATCCACCGTGCCGCTGACGGAGAACGATTGTTGTTGCATTGTCACGTTGATATTCCGCAACACATACCCCCCGGCGGAAATCTGTTGCCGCGGCAGAATGGTGACGGAAGGATCTCCTTTCGGCTCATAAACCACCACAACATTCACAAAACCCATCGCATTGGGAAGATCGATTTTTCCGGTAACAGAAAGCGAGTTCCCAACAATAGTGAATTGTGCATCATTCACCCGCCAACCCTGCACCACCACATCGGCGTTGGGATTGGACAATGTGCCGGGATCGCTGATCCCGGTGGAATGAAGCCGCGCTCCGCGCAGCGCAAGGGAAAACCCCGGTCCCGTCACATATCCCGTCAATAAAATTCCCCGTGCGTCGCCGTCGTACGTTGCCGAAATCACGGTGGCGGTATAGCCGAAGTACGGTATCGTAAACGGTGAGATGATCCGCGCTTCGGTGATGGCCAGGTTGGGTCCCCGCTTCGTCACGGCAACACTTAAGCGCTGCGGCGTCGCGTTCGGCACCTGAATGAACGACTGCATATTGAGAGGATCGCGCTCAACGAAAAATCCGCCGATATTATTGATGGGAAACGGAAGTATTTGCGACGACGCCGTTCCCGCGGCGAGGAGAAGCGGAACCATCAACTTGACCAAAACCATTCGGGCGGATCGCATAACGTATTCCCTTTCGGAGAAATTTTCTTACAACGATGAATTGAAAACCCAGCTCAAGGAGAGATATACTTGGATATCTTCCGTAACGCTGCGTGCAGGCACGACCGTGGAAGAACGGCTCCACGTTGAACTGATCTGAAGCTGCGGCGCCGAACCGCTCGTCACTCCGAAATTCGTCAATGCCGCAAGAGCAACGGAAAGTGCGGAGGACTTCTGCGAAGCATCGGAAGCGGAATTGTCCGAAAAGGAGACCGAACAACTGATGGTGTTCGCATTCATTGCATCCAATCCGTAATTCATGGAGCCGGACAAGGAGAAAAAATGATTGGTGACGGAGCTGGATTGCGGCGTTGATCCGGAGAGGCTCAGGGACATCGAGGTGCTGAACCGCTCGAGCGGTGTCGCCGACATCGAAGCGCCGTACGTTGTTTGCAACGATCCCTGCTGTTGCGCGGAATAGTCGGTTTTTTCATCGATCCCGAGCGAAAGGGAAAGGTCGGCGTCGGAAAAGTTCACCCCGGTGGAAAGGTCGAAATGATGTGTCCGATTGTTTTTTGCCGAAAATCCGGAATATGCCCCCCGCTGTGTTGCGAGGGAGTACGACGCCGAAACGGAGAGAAGAGACGAGGGATTTCCGTTGACGGAAAAGGAGTACGTGGAATTGTTCGTCGGCTGATAGACCGTATCGCCGGAGAGCCCTGTTCGCTGTACGGACAAACCGACCGACGTGGCAACAACCGACGCGATATTTCCCCCGGCCGTGAAGGACCCGGTGATCTGGTCATGCTCCAAATAGGGATTGCCGGGATTGTGGAAACTTCTGTCCGCAAACGAGACCGAACTGTTCAACGAAATTTCCGCCACGGTTCCCGCCGCCGTGATCGTTCCGGCCACTCCCGGATCATCGGTCGTGGCATCCAATTCTTTGATGGTGCTGAAACTTTTCGCCCCTTCAAAAGAAATATCTGCTCCGGCCACTGACGGAAACGATCCGGAAATTCCGACGACCGTTCCGGAGATCGGTTCTCGGTTCGCCATTGTCATCGCCGCATCGGCGGTGTCATCCTTTCCATGCACAACATAGGAAGAAAGCGACGAACCGTTCTCCCAGCCGAACGAAACCCTGCCGCCCGAAAAATCCTGCCGCGTGCCGTCCGGATCTTTCACCATGCCGGTGAAAAGTGCGGAAGAGAACGGACCGGTATTGATAAACGCCTGACCGCCGGTCAATTGATTGTTGCTCATTCCGTATTCCGAAAAGTTCTCCGAAAAATCACCGTAATAGAGGCTCACCGGCGATTCTGCGGCGGAAAGGGAAAATCCTTGCAGCCGCGCCGTTTTTTTTCCCACAGAAGGGAATAACGTCTGATCGGTGTGGAGCGACACGTTCGAACTGAGCGTCATGCCGCCGATTTTTTGGGACGCATGCAGCACCACATCCGCGCCGTACGTTCGCTGTACCGCACCGGCCGGGATACCCCGGCTGTGTCCGTATGACGAAGAAACGGAGCTTTGCAGAAGAAGCGGGTTGTTGTCGGGAAGAGAAGGACGAACGACGAAACTCCATGTGGCGTTGTTCGCCGTATTCCCTTCCCCATCCGGAATGATTACCGTGATTGTATGCGTTCCGGTGTCGAGCATCTGCGGCGGTGTATAACTGATGTTCGAGGGAAGAACGCGGCTGTTCACTGTCACATCCGCAGAATCAATCAGCAGCCGGATTCGCCTCCGGTCGATCGTTGCATCGTCGAAATATCCGATCCGGATTTCCGGACGCTGTGTATACACGGTATCCTGATCGTCCGGGTACCGTGAAAGCAGATACGGGTGCGATTGATCATCCCGCACAATCACTTCATAATAAACTCCCGGAGCGGCGGCCGGAAGTGTCGATTGTTTTCCGGAACGGCTCACGGCGGATAAATAATAGTCGATGCCCGCGAGCGTCACCAATTCTTTCGGGAGGCGGACGGAGTACCGGTTGCCGCTGCGGGAGAGACGGAGCCAGGAAAAAGTGGTCGTATTACCGGCACGGTAATACAATTCCACCGCGGTCACTTCGGAGGAATCGGTGACCAGAGCGGTAAATTCGATCTCTTGATGAAGGCTCGCCTTCAACACTTGCTGATGCTGAATAACGGGTTGGCCGAACGCAGTGGCCGAGGTCGAGGCGGTCAGAAGAATTACAATTGCAGCTGCGCGTTGGAACAATGTGACTTCCTTCGATCGGGGGACAATGAGAAATCAGGCGCCGGCCGTCGTCATCGCTTGGCGCTTCTTACAATAGAGATTTCTCACAGGAAAATCAACCGAAAC
>CAZRWF010000093.1:0-1332 GCA_964603685.1 uncultured Chitinophagaceae bacterium | reverse complement strand
ATCAGCAACATTTTTTTCACCTGCGTGAACGGCCGTGAGGTGTGGCGGGAGACCGCTTCGATCCGATAAATATAGACGCCGGACGATACGCGCCGACCGTCGTTATCCGCGCCGTTCCATTGCATCGAATAATATCCCGCCAATTGTTCCTCACCGACGAGCCGTTTGATTTCCTGTCCCAGCATGTTGTAGATGATCACCTTCACATCGCTCGGTTCGGGAAGCTGGTAGTTGATCGTCGTCGACGGATTGAAAGGATTCGGGAAATTCTGTTCCAGTGAGTAGACCGTCGGCAGCTGCGCCAGGTCGCGCACATTTAAAGTAATGCCGCCGACATCGTTGGTATGATCCGTTTCGTTCAGGATGAACTTTTTCATCGTGAAGAGGACAGCGTTCTTCGGATACGAAGGATTTTTCAAGACGAACGTGAACCGGATGACATCGCCGGCGGAATTCATCGGCCTCACCGAAGCCAGCGCGACATTGGCCCGTTCGTTCGGGAAATGGGATGATATGAACATGGAATCGGTCATCGCCGTCGTGTTCATCGACACCGGGCGGACGACGGTCGTATCAAATCCGAGACTCATCACCATTCCGAGAACGTTCGAGGGTTTGTTGACCGACACGAAAAGATCATATTCATCCGGTTGACTTCCGCGCTGTATTCTGAGTGAGAAAGCCGAAATGACCGCTTCGGCGTGTTCCGCTTTCCCCAATCCTCCGGGGAACGATGAGATCAATCCGACCGAATATTGCAGCACATACGATGCATCCAAGGCGGAGATGGAACTGTTGCCGGTCACATCCCCCACACGCATCTGCAGCGGCGTAAACGCGATGGCGCTTACCGAATTCTGCAGCAGTTGCGCCCCGTCGAACGCCGTTACCGTTCCGTTGCCGGTCACATCCCCGTAAATATTCACCCGAACGATCACGGTATCCGCCGCCACGGCATTGCTGTCATCCTTCGCGTGGACGATAATTGTGTACGAACCGTTCGCAGCGACGGAAGGTGCGTACGTCAATTCTCCGGACATTGAATCGATCGAGGCACCGGCCGGCGCACCGGCCAATGAGAATTTCACAGTACCCACATCCGGGTCGACGGCCGCATACGTGAACCGCAGCGTGTCGAATCGAGCGAACGCCGTATCGTTCATGGTCGTGACGAAGTAAGGAGGGACGTTCAACGTGACCGAATAATAAGCGTGGATCGAATGTGTCGATATGACGGAGAAGAATGTATACTGCGTCGTGGAATCGTTGACAGCGGCGCCGTCCACAACTAGGCTGTCAAAATGGAATCCCGGATCGGGGGCAAACTGATAT
>CAZRWF010000092.1:0-10663 GCA_964603685.1 uncultured Chitinophagaceae bacterium | reverse complement strand
CCAACATCACTCCTCCTTATACCCAAACCTATCCAGCCAATTTTTATCTTCCCGCCAATCGCTGCGGACCTTCACATGCAGTTCCAGGAAAACCGGATGGCCGAGAAATTCTTCGATGGATCGACGGGCTGAGCTGCCGAGTTTTTTCAATGCTTTTCCCTCTTTCCCGATCAAAATCCCTTTTTGGGAATTCCGTTCGACCACCACATCCGCCGCAATAAAATGTTTTCCCGCTTCCCGCTCCTTAAATTCCACGATGTCCACCGTGGTGGAGTACGGTATCTCCTGTTCATATTGTTCAAAAATTTTCTCCCGGATCATTTCGCTGACGAAAAACCGTTCCTGGGCGTCGCTGACGATTTCCGTATCGTAGTACGGAGGATTTTCGGGAAGATATTTCACGATCGTGTTGATCAGCTCCTTGGTATTGAACTTCGTCAGAGCCGATAACGGGACAATCTCATCGAAGGGGAAGATGGACTGGAGGTCCGCCAGCAGCGGCAGAACTTCCTCCTTTTTCAGCCGGTCCACTTTGTTCACTACCAGAAAGGTCGTCTTATTGGCCGACCGGATCTTCTCCACCGCCTCGTTGTTCCGGTCATATTCTTTGTTTTTCACTTTTTCCGCATCCACCAGCATCAATACCACGTCCGCATCGGCCACGGCCTGCGAGGCGAAATGCATCATCACTTCCTGCAGCAGATATTTCGGCGTGATAATGCCGGGCGTGTCGAGAAAGACGATTTGATGGTCGTCCGTGCTGTGGATACCGAGGATCTTATGGCGGGTGGTCTGCGGTTTGTTGGTAACGATGGAGATCTTTTGCTGCAGCAGCGAGTTGAGCAGCGTCGATTTTCCGACGTTCGGCTCGCCGATCAGCGCCGCATATCCGGAGCGGAACTTCTGTTGTTCGTTTTCCATTGCATAAAATGTAACGAAAAAAGAGTTGTGAAAAAATGAAGATTCCTGGCGCCGGATGAATACCGGACCGTCCGTGCATAACTATACAATGGCACCACCGGTCGTCGTATCACGGTAGTTTTGAATCGGCACAATTTCTTAATACCTTGACGTATGAGCACACTCGCACACCATGTGATTTTGAAAAAAAATGAAGAGCGCCGGCTTCTCGGCGGACACCAATGGATCTTCAGCAATGAACTGCACCGTATTGTCGGCAGCCCCGCTGTCGGCGATGTGGTGGAAATTCTCCGGAGCGACGGACGATCGCTCGGCGTCGGATTGTACAATCCCTCCTCGTTGATTGCGGTCCGTTTCCTCTCCTCCGCCGTCGTACCGATCAATCATTCATTCTTTGAAAAGAACATCCGGTCGGCCGCGGTATTGCGCGAACGGCTTTTTCCCGGCAGCGGAACGTACCGGCTCGTCCACGGCGAAAGCGATTTTTTACCCGGTCTGATCATCGACAAATACAACAACATCCTTTCGATCCAAACATTTTCCGCGGGAATGGACCGCCGATTGCCGGAGATTTGTGATGTGCTCGAACCAATGTTTCATCCTGTCGGCATCGTTGAACGGAACGAGTCCCCGCTTCGTACGCTCGAAGGGCTCCCGCTGCGCAAAGGGATCCTGCGCGGATCTGTGGCGCCGGTGACGGTGGAGATCCACGGCGTAAAATTTTCCGTGGATGTGCTCGGTGGACAAAAAAGCGGTTTCTTTCTCGATCAACGGGAAAACCGGCGCGCCTTGCAGCCGTTGGTGAATGGCCGGTCGGTGCTCGACTGTTTTTCCAACGAAGGGGGATTCGGAATTTCTGCGGCATCATTCGGAGCGGCGTCTGTGGATTGTGTGGACATTTCCGAAGAGGCGATTGCGAAAGCAAAAGAAAATGCACTGTTGAACGGACTGCGGCAGATCCGGCATCACACCGCCGATGTTTTTGCCTTTTTGACACACGCCGTTGCGGAGAAAAAAAGCTGGGAAGTGGTCATTCTTGATCCCCCTTCCTTTACGAAAAGCAAAAAAAATCTGCCGGCGGCGATCAAAGGGTATAAAGAAATCAATCAGAACGGATTGCGCGTCACCGCGCCGGACGGAATTTTTGTTTCCGCTTCCTGTTCCCACCACGTGGATAAAGAGACTTTCCTCTCCGTGATCAGCGACAGCAGCGTCAAAGCGGGACGACGGATCAAGCTGATCCATTTTGCCGGCGCCTCACCCGATCACCCGACGCTACCATCTATGCCGGAAACTCAGTATCTTAAATTTGCGTTGTTCAGTGTAGAATAACTGTGAGGTTGAAATGAAAATAATCGCCGCTCTCTCTCTGCTGGTCTCTGTCGCGCTGTTCGCTCAACGCAGCGACTCCACCATTGTCTTCGAATCACCGAATCAGGAACTATTACAGCCGGCGCCGGCATCCCGTGACGATGCGTGGGGTGTCGACATTCTCTTGTCGAACAACGGCTTCGGACTCGGAGCATTTTACCGGCATCAATATTCCCGCGATCTGTTCGGCACGCTCACCTTCGGAATTTCCGAATCGAAGGATGATAATGAAGTGGAATATTACGACTACTGGGGACAGTCATTCGTTCCGGGAAAAATCAATCGTTTTTTAATGATGCCGCTCCTGTTCGGTGTGCAGTATCGACTGTTCGCGGACGATATCACGGACAGTTTCCGGCCGTATGTGAATGCCGGTGTGGGACCGACGGTAGTGTTGGCTTCGCCGTACAACCGTGAATATTTTAACAGTCTCGGATACGGCCGCGGACACACGACCGTGGGGGGATACATCGGCGCCGGTGCGTATTTCGGAGCGGATATGGGATCGATCTCGGGCATCAACATTCGATATTACGTCATTCCGTTTCCGGACGGGATCGAAAGCCTGCAGGATCCGTCGTTGGACGGCGTCAATCCGGGCCCGATCCGACGGAAGAAGGATTTCGGAGGATTTTTTATTACCATCAATTTAGGTTCTGCTTTTTAAGGAATGTTATGAAAGTGACATTGCACCGGATCGACCAGCAGTATAAACTGGAAGCGAAAAACGATACACATCATTCGATTATCTACGACAACACGAAAAGCGGCGGAGGAAACGACGAGGGATTCCGACCCATGCAATCCCTGCTCGCCGCAGCTGCCGCATGCAGTTCCATGGATATCATTTCAATTCTGAAAAAACAGAAAATCGAAACGTTCGATCTACACGTCACGGTGGAGGGAGAGCGGGAGACCGGGAAAGACGCGAATCTCTGGAAAACGGTCCATCTTCATTTTACGTTTTCTCCGAACGTCCCAAAAGAAAAAGCTCAACGCGCGGTTGAGCTTTCGGTGACAAAATATTGTTCGGTTTCGAAGACGCTGGAAGCAGCCGGAGCAGTGTTGACGAGCAGCATCGATTTTGCGGCTTCCTGAGATTTATTTTTTCTTCCCTTTTTTCTCGTCCGTTTTCTCCCCGTCCAGCTTGAACTTGATCGGCAGAACGACCTCAGAGACGATCGGTTTTCCCTCTTTCATCGCCGGCTTAAATTTCCACTGCCAGACAGCGTCGGTCGCCTCTTTTTCCAACTGATTCACGAATTGCGAATATTTTTCCACCACCTGCTTGTCCTTCAGTTTTCCGTTTTCCGCAAAGAGATTTTTTTCATAACACATGGCGGATTCGATCGCACCGGTATCCGATATTTTCAGTACAAAATAAAACACCCCTTCGATTCCGTTTTTTCGCGCATCTTCCGGATACGAAGGTGATTTGGTGCTGACCGGAACGGGACTGGTATTGCTGTGCGGACGGTCATCGGATTGCCCCTCTTTTTTCAGCATAAAAAATGCGGTGACCGGGCCTTTCCCGTCGAAATACAAATTGTTCTGCGTCTGTTGGTCATATCCGTTCGCCGTCGCCCGGATCTGATAAAAACCTTCCGCCAATCCGGAAAGCGAAAATTGTCCGTCTTTCGCCGTCGTGGTTTTTTGTCCGGTGCCGAGTACTTCCACGGTCGCATCGGGAATCGGGCTCCGGTCCGTAATATCGATCACCGTGCCGATGATCGCGCCGCTCTTTTTTTGTTCCGCAACGGCGGCCGTGCTGTTCTGCGCCGGATCGGCGGACCACACGGTGAGCGACATGACGAACAACATCAACATTGTTTTCATAACAACCTCCTGTAATTAATTATTGACGATCTGAGTGTGACTTCCGCTGACAACATATGCGGGAAGTTCGACGATATACACGTACTTGTTCCGCTGTTCCGGAACGGCGAACGATGTCGCTGCGGCGTATCCCATGGCCAGCATCAACAACAGAGCGGCCGCCGCCGCGGGAAGTGAAAACGAAATCCGTCGACGGACGATTGATGCGGGAAACGGAAGAATCGTTGCGGCCGGCGGACGAAGCACCGGTTGTATCCGTTCATCGAGGGAGGACGGCACCGAAATCGGCTCGCTGCGAAGTTCATGGCGCAGCTGCAGCAGCGCACGAAATTCTTTTCGCCGTGCGGGGGATCGTCCGAGCGTGAGAAACAATTCTTTCATTTCCGCGTCGGACAGGTCGTTATCCAGACACCGGTGCACGTTTTCTTGATCGTGTTTCATACGTCTCCCCGCTTTCGATATTTTTGCAGTGAAACCGATAATGCATTTCTTGCTTTGAACAGCCGCGATTTTATCGAACTGACGGTAGAACCGGTCACCGCGGCGATTTCTTCGTAGTTCATCCCTTCGAATTCCCGGAGCACCAACACTTCCTTGTATTGCGGAAGCAGCCGGTCCAACAGCGCTGCCAGCATCTCCGACCGCTCCCGGTGTTCCATTGCTTCGGGGGGAGTGCTCCCGTCAAAGAGGAGATCTTTCTCCTCATCCAACGGATCGGTAAACCGGCGGGAACGAAGAAACGCGAATGCTTCGTTCCGGGCGATAGTGAAAAGCCACGATTTTAACGCCGACGGGTTCTGCAGCGAATGACGACGGGAGATCATGATGACGATCGTTTCATGCACAATATCCTGCGCGGCTTCGCTGTCCGACAACAGACGGAGGCAAAACCGGTACAATCCGGTTTTGAACCGTTCGTAAATGACGCCGGGCGCTTCCGGATCGCCGCTCAGCAGCCGGAACCCCAATTGTTCGTCCGTCAAAGTCTGTGGATGCATCACGTATAAGAGTCGAATCCGGACAAAAAGTTGCTCTCCGTCATCGGTTTTTTTTGTAGGTGTCGTACCGGAATCCGGTATGCGGTTCGGAGTGAACGAGAAGGAACGGTGCCCCGGGTATCGCACGAAAATCCGGGAAATAGGTGTCGCCGTCGTCGTTATTATCCACCACCGTCAGCAGAAGTTCATCGGCTACGTCGATCGTCTGACGGAAGATCTCCCCCCCTCCGATGATGAATATCTTTTCGTGTTGTTGGGCGGACCGGATCGCCGATTCGACGGTAGTGTGAAAAAAAATTCCGGGATGATGCCGGCCCGGATCGCGGGAAACCACGATGTTCGTTCGATCCGGAAGAGGGGCGCCGATAGACAAAAATGTTTTGTGTCCCATCAAGACAGCGTGGCCGGTGGTAAGCCGTCGGAATCTTTTCAGGTCATCGGGAATGTGCCACGGTATCGTGCCAAGCTTTCCGATGACATGGCGGTTGTTCAGTGCAGCAATCAGGATAATTTTTGCCAATCGGACCGGCTCCTGCGAAGGTTCGCTGGTGGTGGAGGTAGAGCGTGAACGGAGAATGTTCCGGAGCGTTATTTCCAGGGGATCGGTATACCCAACTGCGTCAACTTCGCTTCGATGTCGCTCCGCTCGCGGTTATTTTTCATTTCTTCGCCCGGAGGGGGAAGTAATCCGTACGATCGCGCCGTTGCGTTGGCAGCCTCCGCACCGCCGCTGTTCAGTGAGCGGATGATATCGATCTCGATCTTGGACAACGCGGACGCATTCACTTTATAATCCAAAAATGCCTGCCAGGCAATCGGCACCCATTTCGCCACGATCTGTTCGCCGATCGTCTGCGCGTACATCCGGATCTCATATTGGGCATGCGGATCCATCCGCAGCCAGAGAAAATGCAGCAGGTTATGAAGGTCCACTTTCCAATACGCTTCGGTGTATGTGGAAAGGGGAAGGTCCTTCCGCGCCTGTTCGCGTGCCATGCCGGCATTCACCCGTTCTTCATAGACGGATCGGGAAAGATTCTGCAGCTGCAGTTCCTGTTCGGAAAATTTTTTCCCTCTCTCCGCATCGAAAAATCCGGAGCTCCCCTGCTTATTGTCTTTGGACTGCATCCGCCACTGGTCGTCCCCCGCACGCTGCGACGCATCGATGGCGAGAGAGTATCGCGTGGAATATTCGTTCACATTCGCCGTGCGGTGACGGATCCATTGACGCCAGCAATCCATCGGCACACGAACGTGAAACTTAATCTCGCACATTTCGAACGGCGTCGTGTGCTGGTGGCGGAGAAGATAACGGATCAACCCGCGGTCTTCGCTCACCTTTTTCGTCCCTTTGCCGTACGAAACCCGCGCCGCCTGCACGATCGACTCGTCGCTTCCCATATAATCCACCACGCGGATAAATCCGTCGTCCAACACTTTTAATGGTGTTCCTAAAATATCATCCAATGATGAAACGATCGGGCGTGTCAGTTTTTCGGCATTGTCCATGGTGCTTCAGAAAAAAAATTGTGAAGGAACGTTCGTTGATGAACAAACGTACTCTAAATATGGTTGAAAAACAATGATTGGATTTTGATTCAATAAGGATATATTTTCCCGCATGAAGATTTTTCTCTTTGTATCGCTTGTGAGCGTGTCCGCTCTTCTGCCGCAGGAATCCCACCGGCCGAAAGTCGGACTTGTCCTCTCCGGCGGCGGCGCTCTCGGTTTTGCACACATCGGCGCATTGCGATTGATCGACTCCCTGGGAATTCCGATCGATTATATCGCCGGAACAAGTTTCGGAGGATTGTTGGGGGGATTGTACGCCGTGGGGTACCGCAGCGATTCGTTGCAGCGGATCGTGGAAGACGTCGAGTGGTCCGAACTCTTTAACGATACGCCCCGGCGCAGCATCCTGCCGTATTCGGAAAAAAAATATTCCGGCCGGTACTACGTCCGGCTGCCGCTGAAAGGATTCACGCCGACGCCGCCGAGCGGCGCCATTGCCGGACAAAAGATCTCCTTGTTATTCAACCGATTGACCCGCCATTATTCCGATGTCGTTGATTTTGATTCGCTGCCGATCCCCTTCCGCTGCGTGGGGGTGGACCTGCTCACCGGCAACGAAGTGGTGATCGACCGCGGACCGCTCTCCCGCGCCATGCGGGCAACCATGGCAATTCCCTCGGCGTTCACTCCGGTGGAATACGGCGATTCCCTCCTTTCCGACGGAGGATTGTTGAATAATTATCCGGTGGATGTGCTCAAAGCCATGGGGGCGGAGATCATCATCGGTGTGGATGTATCGGGATATAAGTTCACCCGCAATGACGCGAAGGAATTGTTCAAAGTGTTGGACCGTGCGGCGATGATTCCGCGATATCAAAAATTGAACCGGTCGATCCGTGAAACCGATATCTACATTGAACCGCAGTTGGATGGATTCGGCATCACCGATTTTAATGTGGAGAATATCCGCACGATCACGGAACGCGGTTATCACGCTGCCCTGCTCCAGCGGGATCGTTTGATCGCGTTAAAAGAACGCCTGGAGCAAACATCCGGCCATCGGACAACGACACCGCCGGCACCCGTTGTCCGGGATCGGTTCATCGTACACGGCGTTCAGATCACGGGGATGGAAAAATTGGATTTTTCTTTCATTTATTCGCTGCTCGGCATCACCATCGGAGCGGAGATCACGCGCGAACAGATCGAACAGCGGATCGACGAGGTGTATGCGTTGGGATATTTCGAAACCATCACCTATACCACCGAAACGGTTCACGACACCCTCGCGAACATCCAATTCACGGTAAAAGAAAAATCATTTCGGGAATTGAACATCGGATTTCGCTACGATGATTTTTACCAACTGGTCGGCGTTATCGGTGTCCGTTCCACCAACACGCTGCTTTCCGGCGTCCGCTTCGAATCGGAACTGGAATTCGCCGGACTTTTCCGGACGTGGGCGAAACTATCGTATCCCTCCCGTTCTCTCGACCAGCCGGTGTATCCGTTCCTGACGCTGCGATATAAGGACCTTCCGCTGCATTTTCATCACCCGGCGGTCCGGTTGGATTATAAAGACCGCTCACTTTCGTTCGGCGCCGGTATCGGCTTCACCATCGACAAATCCTGGTCGGTGGAGATGGAAGTGGACGATGAAGAGACGAGCGTCATTCCGGTCACCGTCACCACCGGACCCACACTGAGCCATCATCTCCGGTACGGCCAATTGAACATTACTTTGGATTATCTCGACGACGTGCTCCTCCCGCGTTCCGGGACTTCGGTGATTTCACAGCTGGAGTTCAGCAGCCGTGCGATCGGTTCGGATTTCGATTACACCCGGTTTTCTCTTCGATCGGATAATTTTTTTACGACGGATCAACGGCATACCGTCCGGATCGGCGTGTCGTTCTATCGCGTGTTCGATTCCCCGCCGATGTATAAACAAATTGTCATCGGCGGACCGGAGGAATTTATCGGTGCGGATTATCTGGGGATCTTCGGTACGAAATTCCTGATCAATCGTCTGGAATATCGGTATGAATATAAGCGGGATATCTTCGTGAAGGGGATCGTAAATGCGTTGATCGATCCCGATATTGTCAATCCGCTGAAGGGATCGCCGGCACCGGTGAAGTTCGGCGCCGGTGCCGGGGTGATGTTCACCTCCATCCTCGGACCGCTCGAATTGTTGGTTGCTTACGGTGAACGATCGTACCAAGCGTCGCGGGGAAAGGAACTGCTCTTCCATTTTTCCGCCGGTATGAAATTTTAATGCGTCACCGCCATACCGGATCCGAAATTTCCCAGTTCCAGCGATCCAACAACCATCCTTTTGGCGATTTCGATGATCTTGAGAAATGACGGCTTCTTGCTTCCGCTTGTCGCGTGATGCGGCGCTTCGGAAGCGCCGAGATTTTCGCAGGAGACATACAGATATGTCCCGTCCTTCGACACTGCAATACCGTGCGGTTCCACGCCGACACCGCGGATGGTGTATTCCACCGACCGGGTCGCCGTTTTGATTGCCGACACCGAGCTGTCATTCCGGTTCGCCACAAAAACGTATTGACCGTCCGGTGTGATTGCCGGAATCAACGGCGTTTTTCCGACGACGATGGAATCCACCATCGTCAACGTTTGAAGATCGATCACACGCACGTCGCCCGATTTTCTGCAGGTCACAAAAGCGGTCTTGCTGTCCGGTGTAATCACCGCTTGATACGGCTCATATTGGAACACGTACCCGACCGGCAGCGCCGGTACGCTTCCGGACATTGGGATGGTTTTGACGATGGAAAGATCCGCCGCATTGATCACCGTGATATTGTCGGACAATGAATTCATCGACAATACATACCGGAAATCCGGAGTAATGGAAATTCCGTGCGGTTTGAGCATTGCCGGACTGGAGATGTCGGCGATTTTGGACATCGTTCCGGTGTTCACCACGGTGATATTCGTTTTGGAGTTTTCAAAATTGGATACAAACGCGGAATCGCCGTTTTTTGTCAGCGCCACTTGCGCCGGAGAAACGAGTCCCGTCGACAATTCCCCGACAAGCGTGTTATCCGAAACACGGAACTTCAGCAGTTTGCTCGCGCCGATGAGATTCACGTAATAATATTGATTCTGAAAATCGACCGTCACATTGTGCGGCGCGTGCGGCGGCGCGGTGAGGGTATTCTCCAATCCCGTCGTGATGTATCGTGCGATTTTATGTTTGTCCAAATCGATCACGGCCGTCAGATCTTCCCCTTGATTCGTCACATACGCCCAACCGCGCGACGGAACGGCGGAATAGGCAACCGAACCGTCGTCGTTTTTTGCACCGCCGTCGATCCAGCGGATTAACAAATCCCGAAGCTCCGTCGGAAACGTAAATCCGGGGGGCATGGAGGGCGAACTGACCGGTGTGATGAGCGTATCGGAATTGACGTGAAAAAGAATGTGACTCTTTTTTGATCGATACGGCACGATTTGCGCAACATTATCCGTTCCGTTCATGGCATCAGACCATGAACTCAGCACCAAATGGGACCCGGACAGCAATCGTCCCCCTTTTTTGAGGTGTTCCGCTCCGACGTGGCACCCGTGCACGGCACAACCCTTCGACAAAATCGGCTGAATATGGTGAGAAAAAAGAATCTGGCTGACGGTAAGGGACCGAAGATCCACCGGGATGAGCGCGATCGTTTTTGTACCGGTTCCTTGAAGAATGGAATTGTCCGCACCCGATTTTTCAGGAACAACGGTATAATAATATGTTGTCCCATTCACCAATCCGGTATCTACTATTCCAGATTGTTGCGAAATTGGAACCGTAGCGATTCGTGCGGCGGTCGCGAGAGAAAAGGAGGGATCGGAATGACGGTAAATTCCAAATTGAGAGATAGCGGAGGAGGTCACATCCCATCCGATCGCTGTTTTCCCGTTAAATCCGACGCCGTACATTTTGTCGACGGCCCCCACCGCATCGGCGGGGGAATCGACGATATCCGCGTTTTTTTTACAGCCGGAAA
>CAZRWF010000091.1:0-10708 GCA_964603685.1 uncultured Chitinophagaceae bacterium | reverse complement strand
ACACCCGGCGAAGCGAAGGTGGGCATTATGCCGGCATTCATCCATAAACCGGGACGCGTCGGCGTCGTTTCCCGCAGCGGAACATTAACATACGAATCGGTGTGGCAGCTGACCGAACGGGGAATCGGCCAGTCAACCTGTATCGGTATCGGCGGCGATCCGATCATCGGCACGCGATTTATCGATGCGATAAAACTGTTCAATGAGGATGACAAGACGGACGGGATCATCATGATCGGCGAGATCGGCGGGAGCGCGGAAGAGGAAGCGGCAGAATATATCCGCAAAAATGTATCGAAACCGGTGGTGGGATTCATCGCCGGCCGCACCGCCCCTCCGGGCCGAAGAATGGGACACGCCGGCGCGATCATCTCCGGCGGCAAAGGGACGGCGGGAGAAAAAATGAAAGCGATGAAACAGGCGGGGATTTTCGTTGTGGACTCGCCCGCGTCGATGGGTGAGACGATGAAACAAGCGTTGGCGAAAAAATATAAAGCGACGTACTCGATCAAACCAAAAAAGAAAGCGGCGAAGAAAAAAGTCTCAACAAAGAAAAAAGCGACAAAGAAAAAGAAAAAATAAACCGTAACGTGCAGCGTCCGGTACCGCAATGGGACCGGACAGGGGCACACAAAAAGGAGATTCAATGGCTGTCGAAAGAACACTCTGTATCATGAAACCGGATTGCGTCCGCAAAGGATTGCAGGGAACGGTGCTTGCCCATATTCAAAAAGCGGGTTTCCGCGTACTCGGATTCAAACAAATCCGCCTTACCAAAGAACAAGCCGGCGCATTTTATGCCGTACATAAAGAACGACCGTTTTATGCCTCGCTGGTGGAATTTATGACCTCCGGTCCGGTCGTCCCCGTCGCTTTGGAAAAAACAAATGCCGTGGCCGACTATCGCACGCTCATCGGTGCGACCGATCCGAAAGATGCGGCCGATGGAACCATCCGCAAACTGTATGCGGACAGCAAAGGGGAAAATATCGTCCACGGTTCCGATTCCGTCGAAAACGGCCGGATCGAAGTGGCGTTCTTTTTCGCCGAGAGCGATCTTGTTTGACGGAGAAAACGAATAGTGCATGAATGAACAGAACGGCCGGAAAATCCCGGCCGTTTTTTATTGTATCGCTCCTTTGTCCTCGTTGAACGTATGAAAATCAAACATTGGAAAAAGATTTCGAGCACGGTTCTCTTCCGGAATCCCTGGTGGACGTACCGGCGTGATGAGTTTCAGATCCCCGGCGGGATCGGCGGCGAATACCATTACGTCCATACACACGGTTCCAGTATGGTCATCCCTGTCACCGCCGACGGATCGGTTCTGCTGGTGAAGCAGTACCGGTATTTATGCGATAAGGAGAGCATCGAATTTCCGTGCGGCGGCGTCAAAGAAGGAAAAACATACGAAGAAATGGCATCGATTGAACTGGCAGAAGAGACCGGATTTCGCGCCGGTGAGTTCCTTTCCGCCGCGGAATTTAATCCGTACAACGGCGTTACGGACGAAATCTGTACGGTGTTCATCGCCCGCGGGCTCGAAAAGACCGTTGCGGCTCCCGATGAGACCGAAGAGTTTGAACTCCTCACCTGCACTCCGTCCGAAATCGACCGGATGATCGACGAGAACATCATTTGGGACGGTATGACGATCGCCGCGTGGGGATTGGCAAAACAGAAAGTGTTGAAGATTATACATCATTCCACTATTTGACGAAAGGATTCTATGCGAACGATCATCGTGATGTTGTTTTATGTTTTGACCCTGCTGATTGTTTCTCCCGCAAAAGTGAAAACGGGGGCAGACGTGCTCCTCGAACAACGGACAGATTTGATCGACGGGAAACGGGTCGGTGTGATCACCAATCATTCCGCCATTTTGTCGAACGGAACACATCTGGCCGACGCTCTTCATCAGTATAAAAAAACGACACTTGTGGCGCTGTTCGGTCCCGAACACGGCGTTCGCGGCGATGCGCCGGACGGCCGGACCATTCGCGACACCGTCGACGTGAAGACCGGTGTTCCGGTCTATTCGTTGTACGGCAAGATCAATAAACCGACTCCGGAAATGTTGAACAATGTCGATGTGTTGATCTTCGACGTGCAGGATGTCGGTGCGCGGTTTTATACGTACATCAGCACGATGTTCCTGGCAATGGAGGCGGCCGCCGAGAACGGAATTCATTTCGTGGTGCTAGACCGCCCGAATCCAATTACGGGAATTTCCGTGGAGGGCCCCATCCGTGTCGATTCGCTCAAAACATTCGTCGGTTGGGTGCCGATCCCGATTGCCCACGGCATGACGGTGGGCGAACTGGCGGTGATGGCGAATACTTCCGGGTGGCTGAAGGACCGGCAGAAGGCGAAACTCTCCGTGGTGAAGATGGAAAATTGGAAACGATCGTTCTGGTTCGATCAAACGGCGTTGCCGTGGGTAAATCCTTCGCCGAATATGAAGACGCTCGCTACGGCGACGGTCTATCCCGGACTCTGTTTGATCGAAGGAATTAATGTATCGGAAGGGCGGGGAACCGAACGGCCGTTCGAACAGATCGGCGCACCGTGGCTCAACGGAAAAGAACTTTCAACGTTGTTGAACGCGCAAAAACTTCCCGGGGTGACCTTCGCGCCGGCAGAGTTTACGCCGCAGGAAATTCCGAATGTCGCCTCCAATCCGAAATACCGGGGGCGGTTGTGCAGCGGAGTTTCGATGACGGTGACGGACCGGAAAAAATTCCGTCCCGTCCTTTCCGGAATCGCGGTCGTCTGGGGCATTCACCGGCTGCATCCCGATTCGTTGAAATTCCGCGACCGGGGATTTGATCGCCTGGCCGGCACACCCGCCGTGCGGGAACAGATTCAGTCCGGAAAACATTTTCGGGAAATCGCCGACGGGTGGAAAACCGAAACGGAGGAATTTAAAAAACAGCGGCAGGGAGTGTTGTTGTACGGGGAATAATTACACTGTGGTACAACGCCCGACAGTTGTCGGTCGGGCGTTGGTCGCTCAGAGAACGGCCAGTGCCTGTTTCAGATCACCGATAATATCCTCCACATCCTCGATTCCCACCGATATCCTTACCAACCCGTCCGTGACTCCGTTCTTGATCCGGTCGTTTTTCGGCACCGATGCGTGCGTCATAGTGGCGGGATGCGAGATGAGCGTTTCCACCCCTCCCAGCGATTCGGCCAGCGCGCAGAGTTGTACCCGTTTCAGGAATTTTTTTGCATTGGCGAGACTGCCGAGTTCGAAGGAGATCATTCCGCCGTAAGCGCGCATTTGGCGCGTGGCTAGAGCGTGCTGCGGATGGTGCGGTAAGCCGGGATAATTCACCTTTTTCACTTTTTTCTGTCCGTCCAGCCAGCGGGCAACGGTCATCGCACTCTCGCAATGTTGTTTCATGCGGAGAGCGAGCGTTTTTGTTCCGCGCAAGCAGAGCCAGGCGTCGAACGGACTCATGATGCCGCCGGTGGCCTTTTGCAGGAAGCGCAGCCGTTCAATCACCTTGGAATTGCTCGTCCCCACAAACCCGCCGAGCATGTCGCTGTGACCGTTCAAATATTTCGTAACGCTGTGGAGAACGACGTCGATTCCCATTTCCAGCGGTTGCTGGAGGTAGGGGGTGGCAAACGTGTTGTCGACGACCGAAAGGATCTTCCGTTCCTGAGCAAAACGGGCAATCGCTTTCAGATCGGTGATTTTCATCGTCGGATTTGTCGGCGTTTCGACGAAGATCATCTTCGTATTCGGTTTGTACGCTTTGACCACGTTGTCGATTACGGTGGTATCGACGAAATCGAACTGCAGCCCGTAATTCTCCAACACCATTTTCCCGATCCGGTATGTTCCGCCGTACACATCGTTCGTCACGATCACGTGGTCGCCGGGATTCAGAATTCGGAAAACGGCATCTTCCGCCGCCATTCCGGAACCGAAGGCCATTCCTTCGTCCGCATTCTCCAGGGCGGCGAGATTTTTTTCCAAAGCGGTGCGGGTGGGATTGGAGACGCGGGAATATTCATATCCCTTGTTCTTGCCGATTCCTTCCTGCACGTACGTGGAGGTGAGGAAGACCGGCGTCATTACTGCACCGGTGGAAGGGTCGGGGGTTTGACCGGCATGAACTGCTTTGGTCGAAAATTTCATCGTTGGGTTCCTGTATTCGGATAATTCATAAAATCCCTCTCCGTCAGCTGGTTTTCTTCCAGGATCATCAATCCTTCGCTCGTCAGTTTGTGCGAACGGGCGCGGAGGAAACCCAACACCGCTTCTTTCGACGTGACATGGGGGCTGTTGCGGGCG
Organism: uncultured Chitinophagaceae bacterium; assembly: GCA_964603685.1. Lineage (GTDB taxonomy): Bacteria > Bacteroidota > Ignavibacteria > UBA10030 > UBA8401 > UBA8401. The sequence goes on along the minus strand of CAZRWF010000091.1, from coordinate 6,399 downwards.
GCGGCGTATTTTTCCGCATGTGTTTGTGAATTGCTTTTGATAATCGTGCGGAAGGGATCCCGAACGACGGAAACGAGTTGTTCTAATTTATCGGAAGCCCCTTTTTCCCATTGCATGATCGGACCGGATTAATGAGACATGTATTCGAGAACGTCGAATCGCGTGATGATGCCGATCGGTTTTTCATGATCGGTGATGATCACGGCCGGCTGTTTCTGCATGAAAAATTTTACTGCGCTCTGCACCTCTTCGTTCATATGGACTTCCGGAAGAGGATTTTCCATTGCAGTGGTGACACTTTTGTCGAAATTCGCGTTATCATTCACCACGCAGGAGAGCAGGTTCGATTCCGTGACAATACCGACCGAACGGCCGCCGTCGATCACCGGCAGCTGCGAAATATTGTGTTTTTTGATCAGTTCGATCGCTTGCCGGATCGTCGTGGAGCGGTCGACGCTGATCAGGTCCCGCAATTCGGAATTTTTGCTGTCCAGAATGTACTTCAGCGTAATGCGCTCCGGTTTTAAGAAACCGTTCTCCCGCATCCACACGTCGTTGTACATCTTGCTCACGTACCGGCTGCCGCCGTCCGGCAACAGGATAACGACGACCGTGTCCGCCGGAAGTTTTTTGCAATATTCCAATCCGGCGTGCAGCGCGGTGCCGCACGATCCGCCGACGAAAATTCCTTCTTCCCGCGTCAATTTTCGCGCTGCCAGGAACGATTCCCGGTCGTCTGCCATTACCACGTCGTCGACATAATTGAAGTCGAGCGTTTTCGGAATGTAGTCCTGACCGATCCCTTCCACCTTGTACGTTTTGAAGACCGGATCGTACCGTTTTTTATAAAAATATTCCTGCAGGATGGAACCCTTGATATCCACGCCGATCACTTTGACGTTCGGATTTTTTTCTTTCAGATATTTTGCCGTTCCGGTAATCGTACCGCCGGTGCCGAGTCCGCAAATAAAATAATCGATCTGGCCGCCAGTCTGCTCCCAGATCTCCGGACCGGTCGTCTTGTAATGTGCTTCGGGATTTTTGGGATTTTCATACTGATCGGCGAGAATGGAATTTGGGGTTTCCCGAACACGCTGTTTGGCCACTTCGGTGTAGCTCTCTGGGGATTCATGCGGCACAGCGGTGGGGGTGACGATGACTTCGGCGCCGAATGCCCGCAGGTTGCTGATCTTCTCCTGGCTCATTTTATCCGGCATCGTGAAGACCGTTTTATATCCCTTCACGGCGGCGGCGATGGCGAGACCCATGCCGGTGTTTCCGGAAGTGGATTCGACGATCGTTCCTCCCGGCTTAATCCGGCCCGTCCGCTCCGCATCTTCGATGATTTCTATGCCGATCCGATCTTTCACGGAACCGCCGGGATTAAACGACTCCACCTTCACAAAAATATGAGGTAATAATCCTTTATTGACTTTGTTGAGTTTGATCAAGGGAGTATTCCCGATCGTCTCAAGGATGTTATTATAGTATTTAATTTTTGTGAGGTCTTTGGCCATGATCCACCGAATTTTTTTCAATATAGTTTTTTTGCTCAGGAGAATCAAGAAACGATTCGCCTTAAATTCCCAAAATTCAATAGGTTACAACATTTTGCGCGTTGACTCTCCGAGCCGATTTTCGTAAATTAGTCCGGAAAGTGAGAACTCATTGGAAAATTATCTCGTCTCGTTGATCATCAGTTATTGTATCGGTTCGATTCCGACCGCCTATTTGGTGGTCCGAAGCACCTCGAATATCGATATCAGAAAAGCCGGAAGCGGAAACGTGGGGGGGCGCAATGCACTGGAAGTGACCGGGAAAAAATGGGTTGGTGCCGTTGTGACCGCGGTGGATCTTTTGAAAGGGGTGGCCGCCGTCGGGATAGCATTGTTGTTCGACGATCGGTCGATGTCCGTCCCTGCCGCAATGTTCGGCGCCGTGACGGGACATTGTTATCCGGTCTGGCTGAAATTTCACGGCGGACGGGGACTGGCGACCGGGGCGGGGACGCTGTTCCTGACCGGTTGGGTGTGGGTGCCGCTCTGGCTTGCGTTATATTTCGGCTCCGAACGTTTCACGAAAAATGTTCACGCGTCGAGCGTTATCGCATTGGTCGGGCTCCCGCTGCTGACGTGGTTGGTTCCGGAAAATGTTGTTGCATGGATGTTGCCGACCTATCTGACTGTTCCGGATTTTTTTGCGGCGGGGTGCCTCGTGGTTGCCGTGTGCCTTGCCCGTCACATTGAACCGATGCAAGAATATTTCCATGAAAATAAATCTTAAAATTTTTCTTTGCCTTCTCATCTCCGGCGTGTCCTTGCCGGCACAAACGACGAACGATGAGATCACCGTATCACGGCAGAATGCCATCACGCGAACGGTGGAGAAAGTCAGCCCCGCCGTTGTCGGGATTAATGTGATCGAGGTCCGGGAATACCGCGATCCGTTCGCGAATTTTTTCGGAAACGATCCGTTCTTCAACCAATTTTTCGGCAACAGGAATTACCGGCAGGAGGTGAAAGGTCTCGGTTCGGGATTTATCATCTCTCCGGACGGATATATTCTCACCAACGACCATGTTGCGGGCAATGCGAAAGAGATCACCGTCACTCTCACCAACGGCCGAAAATATCAAGCGGAGATCATCGGAACCGATTTGGTGACCGATATTTGCCTTTTAAAAATCAAACCGGAAAAAGAGGAAACATTCCCCCACGTGACACTCGGGAATTCGGACGACGTGTTGATCGGCGAATGGGTCGTGGCACTCGGGAACCCGTTCGGACTCTTCGACAATATCGATAAACCGATCGTCACCGTCGGCGTCGTGTCGGCGAAAGGGATGAACTTGAATGTGGACGGGAACCGATCGTACCGCGGATTGATCCAAACCGATGCGGTGATCAACAGCGGCAACAGCGGCGGTCCGCTTGTCAACAGCCTCGGCGAAGTGATCGGCATTAATACGCTCATCTACACCGGCGGTGTCAGTCAGGCGTATATCGGCTACGGTTTTGCGCTTCCGATCAACCGGGTGAAATCGATTGTGGAGGAATTACAGAACAACGGAAAAGTCGAACGGAATTTTTGGACCGGCATCGATGTCCGCCCGGTGGATGCGCAAATCGCTCGCTATTTCGGTTTGAAACAGGCGCAGGGAGTGATCGTGAGCGACGTGCAGAAGAACAGTCCCGCCGAACGCGCCGGCATTCAGATCGCGGACATCATCGTGGAAGTGAACGGCGAGAGGATCGTCAACAGCGACAGCATGGTCAGCGTGATGCGGGAAAGCCGCGCCGGCGATACCTGGAAAGTAAAAGTATTCCGCGACAAAAAGATCGTCACGGTCAATTTACCTTTGGAAAAACAAAAAATCAGATGATCGCACGGTATACTCGGCCCGAAATGGGATCACTCTTCACCGACGAGAACAGATACGCCATCTGGCTCGAGATTGAATTGCTCGCCTGTGAAGCGCAGGCGGAACTCGGCATCATTCCGAAAGAGACGGCCGCCGCCATCCGTCGTTACGCCGCATTTAACGTCGAAAGGATCGCGCAGATCGAAGCGGACGTTCGGCATGACGTGATCGCTTTTTTGACCTCGGTAGGTGAGTCGGTTGGACCGGATTCCCGCTTCATTCATTTGGGGATGACCTCCTCCGACGTCGTCGACACGGCACTGTCCGTGCAGATGAAACAGGCGGGGGAATTGTTGTTGAAGGATCTGGCCGCATTGCGCGTTGTTCTCGGCCGTCGGGCAAAAGAATTTAAAATGACGGTGATGATCGGACGTTCGCACGGCATCCACGCGGAGCCGACGACGTTCGGGTTGAAACTGGCGTTATGGTACGACGAAACACGCCGGAACATCGAACGGTTGCAAGCAGCGGTGAAGACGATTTCCGTGGGACAAATCTCCGGTGCAGTCGGAACGTTCGCCCATCTCAGTCCGAAAGTGGAAGAATACGTCTGCGCGAAACTCGGATTAACGCCGGCACCGGTGTCGACGCAGGTGATCCAGCGGGACCGGCATGCCGAATTTATGACGACGCTGGCAGTGATCGGCAGTTCGCTCGACAAATTCGCCACGGAGATCCGGCATCTGCAGCGGACGGAAGTGTCGGAAGCGGAGGAATATTTCTCCGAAAAACAAAAAGGTTCGTCCGCCATGCCGCATAAGCGGAATCCGATCACCAGCGAACAGATTTCCGGCCTTGCGCGTGTTCTGCGCGGCAATGCGCAGGCGGCGCTGGAAAATGTGGCGCTGTGGCATGAACGGGACATCTCGCACTCATCGGTCGAGCGGATCATCGTTCCCGATTCGTGTATTGTGCTGGATCATATGATCACGAAATTCACCGCGATCATCGACACGCTCTTGGTGTATCCGGAGAATATGAAGAAAAATTTGGACGTGACGCACGGTTTGCTCTATTCCCAGCCGGTGCTGCTGGCGTTGGCGAAAAAAGGGATGAAACGGGAGGACGCATACCGGATCGTGCAGCGGAATGCGATGGACGTCTGGCGATCGAAAAAGAATTTCAAAGAGATGCTCAAAGCCGATCCGGAAATCGCCTCCGTGTTGTCCGACGCCGATTTGGAAGAAGCTTTCGATCCGAAAAAAAGTTTGGATCACGTGAACTACATCTTTTCGCGGGTCGGTCTGTAATCGTTCGAAGAATTCACCCGTCGAAGAGAAAAAAAGTTTTCTTCGGGCGGTGTTTCCGGCGTCCCGTCGCTCGCTGCAATCACCGTGACAAAATATTTACCGAATACATTTTTACACCTCTTTCATCATTGGAGAAATCGACATGGCGCAAAAATTTCAAAATCTCATCAACGGAAAATGGGTGGACGCGGTCTCCGGCCGGACGTTCGAAAACCGCAATCCCGCCAACTGGCAGGAAGTGATCGGCACCTTTCCCAAATCGGGTAAAGAAGATGTCGACGCGGCGGTGAAAGCGGCGCGCGCCGCATTCGAAAAGTGGCGTCTCGTACCCGCTCCGAAGCGGGGCGATATCATGCGAGCCATCGGCGATCTGTTGGTGAAACGGAAGGAAGAGATCTCCCGTGAGATGACGCGTGAAATGGGGAAAGTGCTCGCCGAAACCCGCGGCGACGTGCAGGAAGGGATCGACACGGCATATTATGCCGCCACTGAGGGACGGCGATTGTTCGGCCACACCGTTCCGTCCGAACTTCCGAACAAATTCGCGATGGCGATCCGTGTTCCGATCGGTGTCGCCGGGATCATCACGCCGTGGAACTTTCCGATGGCAATCCCGACGTGGAAAATGTTTCCGGCAATCCTCTCCGGCAATACGTGCGTCTTCAAACCGGCCACCGACACGCCGCGGACGGCGCAGATGCTGGTGGAGATCATGATGGAAGCAGGATTGCCCGAAGGGGTGGTGAATATCGTCCACGGCGGCGGAGCGGAAGTAGGCAACGCCATCGTCTCCCATCCGGATGTCGATTTGATCTCCTTCACCGGTTCCACCGGCGTCGGCAAACAGATCTCCCGCGATGCCTCCGACACCTTAAAACGCGTTTCGCTCGAACTCGGCGGAAAAAATGCGCAGATTATTCTCGCGGATGCCGATCTGGACCTCGCTCTTGAAGCGGCGCTCTGGGGTGCATTCGGTACCACCGGACAGCGATGCACCGCCACCAGCCGGTTGATCGTGGAAGAAAAAGTGTACGACAAGTTTATGTCGATGCTGATCGACCGTACCAACAAATTAAAACTCGGCGACGGATTGCTTTCCGATTCACAGGTCGGACCGTGCGTCAATGAAAGTCAGCGCAACACCGTTCAACAATATGTGGAGATCGGCAAAGGCGAAGGGGCCGCATTGCTGGCGGGAGGAAATATCGCCACGACCGGTGATCTGGCCAAGGGGTGGTTCCACCAACCGACAATTTTCGGCAACGTCACGCCGGAAATGCGGATCGCCAAAGAGGAGATCTTCGGACCGGTGTTGTCCGTGATTCGCGCCAAAAACTTTGAGGAATCGATCGCAATTCTTAATAACACGGAATACGGGCTCTCTTCATCGGTGTTTACGACGGACGTGAACAAGGCCTTCACCGCCATGCGTGACATTCAATCCGGAATTACGTATATTAACGCTGCAACGATCGGTGCAGAGGCACATTTGCCGTTCGGCGGGGTGAAAAAGACCGGAAACGGCCATCGTGAAGGGGGTTGGACGGTGTATGATTTTTATACGGAATGGAAAGCGGTGTATGTGGACTATTCCGGGAAACTCCAACGTGCACAGATCGACAACTATTAAAACAGAATGAACTTCCGATGCCTGGCAGGAGCACAAACTACTGCCGGGTTTTTCTTCGTATGAAACAGCGCAGACAAAAATTTCATTATCTGAAAGGA
>CAZRWF010000090.1:0-11183 GCA_964603685.1 uncultured Chitinophagaceae bacterium | reverse complement strand
GTAGAGACATCGAGAAAGCGCGTGGAGACCATTGATGCTGGATTAAAAAAGAGGGCGGAAGAACCCATCGGCAATGCCGTTACGCTGTTACCGAGTGCCGCTGCCCGCGCATCGGAAACAACGCTAAGGAACTGCATTCCGGTCTGCGCCAATTTGACATTGTCCGGTTTCGTCTGTGCCTGCAATGCGCAGAGCATCAGGATCGCGGCGGCCAATGTGATCGATATTCGAGAGACTGTTGTCGTCATGGCGATTCTCCGTCCGTTTACCGGATGACAATAAATTTCCGGATGGCGGACCTGCCATCCGGCGTGGTGAAGACAGCGATATAGATACCGCTGACGATGATCTGCCGGTAATCGGTGGTGGAATTCCACAATTCATCACCGGTGCCGTTGTTGTGTTCCAGAGTTTTGATCAGGTCGCCCCGTTCCGTGTAAATCCGGATTGTGCAAACCGGCGGCAGGCCGTAGAAGGTGATGCGATCCACCGTTTCCCCGCCGAATTGCAACCGGGCAGCCCGCATATCGAACGGATTCGGAACGACACGGATGGAATCGAGTTTCGTATCGAGCAATTTCGCCGGCCTTTTCAATTGCGTCGGTTGATTCGTTCGGGTGAAATATTTGCTGCTGACCAGCGGTACACCAGGATGAACGTCGTTGGAGGCGCCGTTATCCTTCGTGACGATATAATAGTAGTAGTCCCGACCTCGAACGGCGGTCACATCGTCATAACTGTTCACGGAGGTCGCTTTCGTGCAGGAAAAAATTTTGGTGTACGATGTGTCCGGTTTGTCGATCGCGCGGTAGATCTCGTATCCATCGAATCCCGGAAATGATTCGGCATCGTTCGTCCACGTCAGTCGGATCCGGTCTCCCCCGCCTTGGACTTCAAATGTGCTTGGCGGCGGCGGCGGTGTTGGAATAGCATAATTACTTTTGAAGTTGCGCAGTGCGCGGCGGAACGTCTGCAAAAGGGAATCGACGCCGGTCATGACCCACGCGTTTTTATAATCGTCCTCATTCGCGGCTGCCGTACCATTCGGAAGGATGTACGGGGCTTCCCTGTTCAACCATTTTTTTCCGATCTCATAACATTGTTCCCGCGAAAGTCCCGCCGCACCTTCCGCCACCACGATGCGGATGCTGTCGCCCGGTGCAAGCGTGTACGGTCCGTACCCTTCACCTTGTTGGTATCCTCCCGGATTGCTTCCCGCTTGATCGGCATTTCCTGTCCCCACGAGCTCGGCATGTGTTTGCGAAGAATGACCGGAACGCATGGCATCGTACTTTTTCAGCATCAGATCCGGATTTTTCGGATCGTGATCCTGCGGAGAATCGGGTTTTGAATCCGCGCCCCAATATGTCGTCGTCCGCGGTTGCGATTTGTCGTCCGATTTGTCCGTGGCGGAACGATCGGCATGGAGCGTCACGACACCGACAAACTGAGGTGCGGTCAAATGACCGTCGGTCCAATACGCCGGCGCACCGAGATTATTACGCGGCGCCTGCGAATGTTTTCCGTACCAGGAATAATGTGCCCGCATTTCGAATCCCGGTGCGGATGAATCCTTTCCGATCACATGATGCACGGCATTCCGTCCCCAGCCGATGTTGTTGGAGGGTGTCCCGGCGCCGTTTCGATATCCTTCTTCGCCGAACGCATATCGATACTGCCAGAAAAAATAGACACCGGTCAAAGTTTTACGCGGTGATTCGACCGTTCCGGCTTTGTCGATGATGCCCGTGTTCTTAAAGACATACTCGGTAATGAAATAATTGTCATGATTCTGCTGACTGAACGCCATCACTTTTCTGGTCATCGTGATGCCGACCGTGCTATTGAGCGTGCTGACGATCATTCGATCCGACCGCAGGGTGTCGGCAATGACATCCACTTGATCGGCAGAGGCATTGTCTGATGCGGGAGCGCCGTCCACAACCACATTCGGCGAAGGATATTTTCCGAACATGCGGAAGGAGGTTGGAATCAACTCCGTCAATGGGTTGGCCGCTCTTGTTCCGACAGCGACCACACGTGCCGGTACGGTCACGCCGAGATTCCGGTCGGGATAATCCGACGTGGCAATCCACAGTGATTTTGCCGCCTGGTTGTTCTGAAATCGGTATTGGGCGGGATAAATCATTCCGTCCATCTGTTCCGTCGCCTGTCCCGTCCTGCCGGTTTCGATCTCCGAACCGAGATTCGAGATCCACGTCTGCAGCGAGCCCACTTGAAGCCAGCGGATTTCCTGGCCCGCCGTTTGTGCCGGAAGCGTGCCGGAAAGTGACACGACGATCATCAGCGAGATAAAAGAAACATTTCTGATTGTCAGCATGGCAAAATCCTTTTCCTGTTGTTGGACCGGACGGTTCATCGGTTTATAATTCTATGGTGGTGGTGATGCCGAAAAAGATCTGACGCGGCAGCAAGAACCAGAACGAGCGCAGGTTCGGCATATCGATGTATGCTTTGTCGTCGATGATCTTGTCCAGCCGTTGCGCGTCGACCGGCCCCCAAGCGCCGTTGGCATACTGCATATACCGGCTCGTGCTTGCATCATAATAGATGACGCGGTCGTTGTATTCTTGTAAGGGATCAGAACTGGGTGTCCCGATAGCGGCCAGGTTTGCCACCCGGATGATCGGTTGATACGCCACATCTTCCGGACGGTAATCCCCAACCTTATCTTCACCGGGAATCGTACCGCTATACGCGCCCGGATCGAGATGCAGCGAATTGAAATACCGTTCGAGATCTTCGCTGTTGTAGAAACTATTCAGGTTCAATCGTTTGGTATTGAGAAGGTTCGCAATGTCCGCGAACAGCAGCACTTTTACCGGACCGACGGCGATGTTCTTCGAGATCCGCAGGTTCATGTTGTAATAGTCAACCATCGGCACGGTAAATTGTTCGGACGTGGCACCGGTCGCGATAAAATTGGAGACAGAAGTGTAACCGCCGGAGCGCCATTCGCCGAACAATGCCAGCGACCAATCGCCGAACACCGGCGTCGAACCGAGCATCGGGCCGTAATCTTCCGGCGTAAAGAATGAAAGGTTGAACCGGGCGAACGGTGTCGGTATCGGTTTCACCTGATAAAGATTTCTCGTGTTGAGATCGTCAATTTTTTGAGCGGACGGGTCTTCCATGACGTTCGCATTGCCGAACACGCCGGATTTCGTCGATTGATAGGTGTAATTCGCGAAACCATTCACCCAACGGCCTGCCTGTTTCCGGAGCGTGATTTCAAATCCGCGGATATCCTGATAACTGTTGTTGTTCGGAGTGATGTACCGGAAATTTCCCTTCCGCTTGTTCGCGATGTAGGTGGAGAAGGAAAGCTGATTCTGAATGTCCCGGTAAAAACCGGCGATCTGCAGTAAATATTCCTCAAAGAGCTGCTGGTCGAATCCGAGTTCGTAGGCCACGGTATTGGCGGCCTCCAGATCCGGATCACCGATGTTCCGCAACGATCCGGTGACATTGCGGGAATACCGCAGCATCTGCTCGTACGTCGGCATCTGTTTGAAGTGACCGTAATTGAAGAAAAGTTTGGATTCCTCCGTGATCGGATGTGAAATGCCGAACCGCGGACTGAGCATCCATTTCGCTTCCACATCTTTACGCGGATATGCGGTTGCGGCATCCGCATTCTCCACGAACGTTTTGTCATAATCTGCGACATCGTACCACGAAACATTGGCATCGCTGTAATCCAAACGCAGTCCGACATTCGCGATAAATCCTTCGAACTCCAGTTTGTTTTGCAGGAACAACGCTCCCCGCACCGGAAAATATCGCTGCCGGACATAATTGTTGCTTTCCGGGAACGGGATGTTGACGACGCCGTAGTTCAAATTCAGATCGTTATACACAAATTCGAACCCCGCGCGGAATTGATTGTTCGCGTCCAGCTGCGATGTGACATCCCCTTTGATGGTCAGAGCGGAAATGTCGGTGGAGTCTCGCGCAGTGGCGGTATGGCCGCCGGTGAACATTCCGTCATACGTCCCGCCGACCTCCGTGCTCCATCCGAACGGCGATTCGTCCACGAAATATCCGGGAAACAGTTGATGGGACTTCGCCGTGTTTCTGTTGCGGATCGGTCCGGTGAGGTAATCCCGTTGTAGATATTCCGCACGCAATTCGTAGACCGTCGTGGGGGAAATGATGTGCGTAAAAAGACCACTCAGAGAATAATTGTTCACCTTGGCAACACCGTAGTAGGAGTCCACAAACAAACGGCTGGCATTGCTGAACGGTCGCAGTGAAAATTCGCTCGCCACCTGTCCGGCGGATTGGATGTAGTCGGTACTGGAGACCTGTTCGGTGCCGTTCGCGGCGACATTCGTGCTGTTCCCCATCGTTCCCGAAAGGTCGAGTTTCATTGCCTTGCCGACATCGGAGGTCAAACGCAATGACCAGATCTCTTCATAATAATCCTCCACGCTTAACGGTACGAGAAGCATGTCCCGCTGATTGCGATAGGCGAGGAAAAAGCGGAGATCACCGGCCATCTCGCCGATGAACGGTACAGGTCCGCCGAAGCCACCGTCGAAATTGTAATCGAATTGATCGTTCGTTTCCCTGCGGCGGTGTTCCCACAAAAACAGTCTCTGCAATGCGGCGGGTGAAAGATCGTTTGTCGAATCGGGATCGGTCAGCAGGCGCTGCGAGATCACGTTCCATCCTTCATGTTCCGGATATTGTTTGTAGGTGTAAAAATCCCACGCGCCGTTTTTGGTACCGGTCCACGCCACGTTCGGATCGAGATACGGCCGCAGCCAGAACGAGTTCGCGCTGAAGGGCGATTCGCCGAAATATTTTCTTGCCGGCGGCATTCCGCGCGCCGTTAACGACACTGTGTAACCATTGCGGGCCCCTTCTTTCGTCACCACATTGATAATGCCGGAGCGGACCTGGCCGTATTCCGCATTAAAACTTCCCCGTTCCACGGAAACTTCGGAGACGGCGCTTAACGGAACGCCGGTGATCGGCTGATTATTGCGAGGATCTCTCATCGTCGCACCGTCCAACAGAAAGAGCGATTGATCCGCACCGCCGCCGCGAATCACCAAACCTCCCCCTTCGACGCCGGCCTGCAATGCGGTGATGTTGGTAACGGAGCTGATCGGCAGCGATTGCATCTCTTCCGCAGCAAAGGAGACCACACTGGTGGAGACATCGCGTTTCACGATCTCGCGGGGGGCGACCACCACCACCTCATTCACCTCAACGGTCGATTCCTGAAGTTCAAAGTTAATGACGGTGGTCTGGTCGATAAACACCCGAACTTCGCTGACGACGATCGGCGTAAATCCTACCATCGACGCCTTCACCTTATACGTTCCCGGAGGAACGTTCAGGATGACATAATTCCCGTCCGGATCGCTCACTCCTCCGAGCGGCATACCTTGAATGACGATGTTGACGCCGGGCAGAGGTTCGGAGGAACCTTTTCCGGTCGTGCGGCCGCTGATCTTGCCCGAAGTGCCCGCGACGAGGATGGTTGCGCACGTAAGGCACAGGACCACAAGGAGTGCCGGTGTGAATACATTCTTGTTCATCTGTGATATCCTCCGATGGACGTGACGTTTCATTGATGGACCGCCGATTGATCCGCCGTGTACTGCGCGGTGAACACCTTACGGGAGATTAACGAACTGGCGCCGAGGATAGCCCCTTCGTTGTCCGAAAATTGTGATGCCACGATTTTCACTTGGCCTCGATGGTAGTGCAGAACGGACCGTTGGAACGATTCGATGGCGGCCGGAAGAATGAACTCTTCCGCTTGCATCAAACCTCCTGTCAGGACGACCGTTTCCGGATCGAGAATCGCCGCAACATCGGCGATGATTCGCCCGAGATATTCCCCCGTTTTTTCGAACGCCTTCCGGGCGATAACATCTCCCTTCACCGCATACGAATGGATTCGTTCCGCCGTCAATTCGTGAAAACTTTTGTTCCGGCATTTGCTTTCGATTGAATAGTAGGAAAGCAATTCGAACACCGTGCGGCGCAGGCCGGTGGCGGAAACATACGTTTCGGCGCATCCCTCTCTTCCGCAGCCGCATTTTCTCCCATTGCGTTCGAGGATCACATGGCCGATCTCGCCGGCAATCGATTTTTCCCCTTCCAATAATCCGCCGTTCACAATGATGCCGGAACCCATTCCCGTTCCAAGCGTGATAACGACGGCGTTCTTTTTTCCCCGAGCAGAACCGTAATACAATTCCCCCAACGCCGCCGCCTTACTGTCGTTGACCACAACGATCGGAACGGAAAAATATCCGCTTAACATTGCCACCAGATTCATCGAGCCCCATGATAAATTTGCCGGATCGTGGATCGAGCCGTCATGCCGCCGTGCAGCCGGTGCGCCGATACCGATTCCGGCGATGTCCGTTTCGGACGGGATGGAATCGCGTAGCGTTTGGATCGATGACACAAGGGTGTGAACGAATTCATCCGCCGTACGTTGCGCGGTGGTCGGAAATTTGGATTGTACGACGCACGCGCCGCGGTGATCCACCAGACCGATCACGGTGTTGGTCCCGCCGATATCCACGCCGATGATGAAATGATTTTTTTCCATTGTCCGTTTACAATGCAATCCGGTAATCGGTGAATATTTCTCTGATCGAAAGCGCCGCGGCACCGAGCAGCGGCGGATTCCCCGCCAGGGAGGTTGGAAGTATCGTCGTGTTGCGTGCATGTCCGAAAAAGCCCCGCTTGTTCACCGTCTCGACGAGATCCGGATAAATCAATTCCCACACCTGGGTAATAGCGCCGCCGATGATGATGTACTCCGGATCGAAGGATCGGATGATGTTGGCAATCCCCACCCCCAGGTCGATCGCGGTCGCTTTTAACGCCCGAATGGCATCGGCATCTTGCATGTTCGCGGCAATGATGACGTCTTCGGGAAAAAGTTTGGCGACTCTCTCTCCCGCAATTCCTTTGGAGGCGGCATAACGGCGGATCATTGCCCGGTCGGACGCATACAATTCCCAGCATCCGTGATTTCCGCACGAACACGGTTCGCCCCCTTCCACCACGGTCATATGACCGAACTCTCCCGCTGCGTGTGAACTTCCGCTGAGGATGTGATCGTCCACCACAATACCGGCGCCGATGCCTGTGCCGACGGACAGGAAAACAAAATTCCGCGGCGTGATGCGGTTTTTACCGAGCGTCAGTTCTGCAAGTGCGGACGCTTTGGCGTCATTCTCCACCTTCACCGTAATGTTTTCGCCGAAGAATGATTGAACCAGCGATCCGAGTTCAAGATCTTTCCACCCGAGGTTGGGAGCGAAGACCACTTTGGCGTGCGCCGAATCCACGATCCCCGCCACGGTAATCCCGACACCGCGCAGACGCAACGCGTGCGCTCTCATTTGGAGCAATTTTAAATGTTCCAAACACCGGCGGATAAATTCGACCGGTTGCTGCGATTCGGTCTTCATTTCCTCTTTGGCGATGATATCACCATCCACATCCGCGATCGCCAATTCGGTCTTCACGGAATTGAAATAGATGGCACCAACATGATTGATGCGTTTCTTTACACTCAGGTTCAGAGGATTCCTGCCGATCTCCTGGTTCCGGTCAACATGTTCGGAAACCAGGTCTTCTTCGATCAGGCTGTTGACGATGCTCGAAACCGTACTTTTATTCAATCCGGTTAATTCCGAAATCCTCACCCGCGAAATGGGCTGCTGTTCACGAATAAAATTAAGCACGATCGTTCGATTGATATTCCGTCCGACTTTGGAATTAATACTGATCGTATTCTTAATTTTTCTCGATTTCTTCAACATTTCGGCTATCAATTAGTTCTGCTGAACAACTTATTAAACACATTAGTTTGTTGTTGCTCTAAACTATTTGATGATAGCGCTACAATTTCATTTTGTCAAGTTAATTATTTCAACACTTAAAAATAGTTTGTTGAAACAACAATTTAACAAGAACCGTGCCCATTTTTCAGCGAGGTGGTTGAAGAGAATGAAGTGACCTTTTTTCGGCATCAAATCAAAGACATTGCAGATGCAGATACAACAGCGGACAAATGAGAAGATTCGGAAGAATTCGTGAGGGGTCCCCTATCGAGCGATAATAGCCTTTGATCCAAGATTGAATGATGAGTCTGCTGTGGTGAACAGGTCTCCAGTTATATCGGAGAGACGAAGGAAGGAAGTGTTTATACTTGAGCTGGCGACGAGACTTGAACTCGTGACCTGCTGATTACGAATCAGCTGCTCTACCAACTGAGCTACGCCAGCATTTATGTCAATATAGGAAAAATCGGATCGTCGTGCAATTCTTTTTCCGTGTGTGTGACGATTGAATAAAAATGAATAAAGCCGTTATGAACAAATCGGACCGTACATGTGTTCTATCGAAATCAATTGATGGAATATTCTATGACGACTAACGAACATACTTCGGTTTCTTTCATCATCGGTGCTACCGGCGGTATCGGTTCGGTTGTTTCCCGCCGGCTCCACGCATTGGGTCACCGGTTGCTCCTTTTTTCCCGCAACACGGAATCCCTTCATGCATTGCAGCAGTTGCTCCCAGGGTCCATTTCTTTTCCCGGTAATGCTGAATCATCGGAAGATCTTGCCGCTGCCGTTACGCGGGCAGAAGAACACTTCGGAAAAATCGACAATCTGATCCACGCCGTCGGATCCATTCTATTAAAACCGCTTCACCTCACTTCGGAAGAACAATTCCGCCAAACGCTCGACCGGAATTTGGTCTCCCCTTTTTTGGCCATGAAAGCCGTACTCCCGGGAATGATCCGGCACACTTCCGGTTCGGTGATCGTCTGTTCTTCCGTTGCCGGTTCAACCGGATTGAAAAATCACGAAGCGATCGCCGCGGCCAAAGGGGGATTAAACGCCATGATTCGCTCCGCTGCGATAACATATGCCAAACAGAACATCCGCTGTAATGCTGTAGCGTTCGGACTAATTGATACGCCCCTCTCCTCCCCCATTACCAAAAATCCCTCTTCCCTTGCAACATCCAACAACCTCCATCCACTCGGAAGAATCGGTACTGCCGACGAAGCGGCCGACATGATCATCCATTTGGCGTCGGATTCTTCTCGATGGATCACCGGGCAAATCTTCTCCGTGGATGGCGGACTATCGGCCGGACGTTGATCCGGCCATATCGGAATTTTTGCGGCTCTTCATCAAAATATTTGTTACTTTACGGTAACAGTTCGGGAATATTCCATCCATGCGCTCGATTATTTTGATCGTCGGTCTTAGTGCGTCACTCCTCTCCCAACCCAGCCGCATTGAGTTAAAAACACACTATTCGTCCACGCTCGGTACCAACAAACAATACAATATCCTTTTCCCGGAAGGATATGATGCGGAATCGGACCGGTATCCCGTCGTATATCTCTTCCGCGGTGCGGTGGATGAATGGGCAGATCAATATGAAGACGCCTCACGCCGTGGAAACATTAAAACCGTATACGACTCCTTAATATCCCGGCGGCGGATTGGAAAAATGATCCTGGTGATGCCGGGACTCGGTGCACCGGCGGCGCAGAACGAGTATGTGTATGTCGCCAATGAACTGGTCCCGCTCATCGATTCCCTTTACCGCACCATCCCTTCCCGCTGGTTCCGGTCGATGGATGGATTTTCACTTGGCGGTCTGATCACCACCAACCTTCTCGCCGCCGCACCGCACGTATTCACGTCGGTCGGCTCGTACGACGGCACACTCTCGCTGTTCGACAATTCCAAGTTCAGCAATGCGTCGCCTTCGTTATTGTATCAGATCAAACAGAACCGGCTGCTGTATCATACGGCATCGAACGGCGGGAACAACAATTCCAACAATGTCGTCACATTTAATATTCTCAATGCGAAAGGGATTTATAACTTTTTCCCGTCGTTCCTTCTTCATCCGACATCGCAGCACAACTGGTATTTTGCCGACTGGCACATGGGAGTGACGCTGCCGCTGCATCAGGAAAAGATGAATGCGGCGCCGAACAACATCTCTCTCTTTTTCAAAAATCATCCGCAGGGAACAACGATTTCCGGTACGGTGCCGATCGAATGGGGACGGTGGAAATTTCCGGGCGAAATTCCGACGCGGATCTTCTATTCATCCAACAACGGCGACTCATGGCATCATCTGCACACTTCCGTCGGCAGCGATTCGTCCACCCAATGGAATACGCTCCCTCTGCCGGACGGGACACGATATCTTCTGAAAATGTACGCGGCGAAAGACTCGTTCTACGGCTCGAGCAGCGGGAGCCGGTTTACCGTCAATAATCCGGGAAACGGAGCCCCGGCAATCGATCTCTTCAATCTGGACGCCGGGGATACCCTCTCCGGTTCGCCGATAATCACATGGTTTGCCGATGATCCCGATGCCGATCCGCTGACAATTTCCGCTTCGATGTCGTATGACGGCGGTACTTCGTGGCAGGTAATCTCTCCTTCGCTGCCGAACAACGGAAGTTACCTTTTTAACTCCCGGCTGCTGCCGAATGGGAATAACGTACGATTCAAACTGACGTGCAGTGACGGCGTGCTTTCGGACGAAATCATCTCTCCCCCTTTGGTCATCCATAACAAACGGATTCCCTTACTGAATGCAACGTTCGCTCATCTGTCGGGCAACAGCGATGCCACATTGTTCGCGTACGGAATGATCGCTGAGTCCCTTACCACCGCCAATTACACAATTTCTATTAACGAGCCCATCGGCGGGACCAAATCCTATACGATTCGCGACATGAACGGGAACACCATCCTTTCGAATGGCGGGCCGCTCGATGGTACGTCCGAAGGACCTCTCTTCAACGGATTCCGGTTGATCGTCCACGATATTCCTGCGCCGACGGTGTGGATCGATTCGACAAAATGGAATGTCGGTTCTTCGCCGCTGACTGCAGAAATTAAAACGATCGATATTGTCACGGAAACCGGAACGATCACCGCCATGCCGACTCCGGCTGATTATGAAATCCGATTCGAATCGACAATCGTCGACACATCGCTGGCATTGTACGGCGCCTCGGCGTTGCCGGTGAATTTTATGGTCTGGAACAAAACCGAACAGCGGAAAACAAAATTTCTCTTCGTGGAGATCGACGGAAACGGGACGCTGAGCAGGAATGACGAGATCTATTT
>CAZRWF010000089.1:0-11219 GCA_964603685.1 uncultured Chitinophagaceae bacterium | reverse complement strand
CCCGCCGTCGGCAAATTCATGACCGGAGAAGAGTAGATAAATCACGGTACTCGACGTGTCCATCCGCGTGAGCGCCCCGTCCGTGACGATGGAGCGGTATTGTTCCGGATCGTACACGCGGCGGTATTTCCGATCCAGTGAAGAAAGGACCATCGTCAATCCCGCCGTTCCGTCCATCGTCGGTTCGTTATTTGTGTAATCCCCCCAATCGTCATGATAGACCGCCAGTGCTGATTGGAACGGTGCGTACGGATCTTCTTTGGTTATCCGGATATATTTCCGGTGCTGGTCGAAGATTGTCGCTCGGACCGGCCCGTCGACTAATCCGCCGTCAATCGGGTAACCGTACACATGCGTGAAGGCAGAGTGGGGATCCGTCGGCGTGTCGCCGAACGGGGGAAGTCCCACGATCATTCCGGTCCCCCACGGATTTTTTCCGAACAACCAGTCGCGGAGAGCGAATTCCATGGAGCGGTACGTTTCATCGCGCGACAATTTTCTGTACAACGTCAACTGCGTGAGAAACGAACTGACGAGATTGTTGGAACACCAGATGAAGGGGATACCGAACTGGAAGGCATTCGACTCAGCCCGCCGGTACACCCGTTCGATCCCTTGTTTCCAATACATAAGAAACTCGGCGGAATCTTTACGCGAATGTTTTGCGACAAGATAATGTCCCAGGTTGACGAACGGATACCATTGGTAATGCCGCGCGGTATCCGCTCCCAGCCATGGCGTCACCGGTTCTTCCCGACCGTACCGGACCGCATCGGCGATGCGTACCGTATCGCCGGTCACCGCGTACAACTGAGCAGCCGCCAACTGCATATCGTCCACCCAGTTGTCCTCCTCATAAAAATAGGGAGCACGGCACGGTGCCGTCTGTGACACGCCGGGGAATTGCCGGGCATAGCGATAGGCCAGCTCCGCTTTCACGCGCATCGTTTCCGCCGTTGCGGGATAATAATCGCGGAGTAACTGCGCTCCGAGGGAAAAGGAAGAAGCGAATTTCGCCACGGTGGAAGCGGCGCCGGTCGATCGATTTTTGTGTTGATAAATTCCTTGCGGTGCGCCGGTGATAAAATAGACGGGACGCGAGCGGCCCATTCCGTAATAGACTGTGTCTTCCGTCGGCAGACGGAATCCGCGGTGGTCCCGATCGTCGGCGAGCTGGTTAAAGTACATCTCCGGCGCCGGATTCATCTTCAACAGCCAGTCCAAGCCCCATTTTGCTTCGTCCAACACATCGGGGATACCGTTGGCACCTTTCGTTCCGTTTGCCTGGAAATGATCGCCGAATGCTTCCGGGTGGAGTTGATACGCGAACAACATTTGATACACTGCCGTTGCGGAAGTCGTGACATACTGAAGATAATCCGACGCGTCATGCCAACCGCCCGAAACATCGATCCGCGTGGAATCGAGCGTGGGGTGGTAAATGATGAATCCGTCCTCGGTATGGCAGGAATCCTTCAAATAGGGATTATAACCGCTTCTTTGCTGCCGCATGTACCGGAGCAGAAAATCTGTTGTTCCGTCGTAAATATTATCCGAAATTCGGAAGAAGGGGGAGCGGACGCTGTCTGCCTCAATATAATAGGTCCCCCGGTCGGACACGTTAGAAAAGTCTAATCGGTATGTGGATGGAAATGGACCATAACTGCCGTAACTTTTCACTCCCGTGGAATAATACACCCGTTCGTCCGTAAAAGCGTCGCGCACCGAAAATTCGGTGATGATGCGGTCCGGAATGGAACTGACGAAGACCGCCGATTTGTTATCCGACGTCAGATATCCCATTTGATTGATCCGGATCCAATCCTGCGCAACGGAGAGAGACGGAAGAAGAAGCAAGAAGGTGAATAATATTTTCATGGACGGCCACTCCGGCTATGGAAAACAATATCGATAAAATGAAAAAACCGGAAACAAAAAGCAAAATAAGAAGTGGGAAGCGGCCGATGCAGTTTTGGTCGACCCCTGTGATTCCGGAGCGGCGTGTACGATGAATAAGATTTTTCCGAAGCCGTACGCCTTTTCGCTCCGTTTCTGGTTGTTTGTGATTTTCGTCCTCGGCGTGATTTCCCGTTCCGTCTTCATGTACTTCTATTATCCGCAGAAATTCTACGGACACGCCATCAGTGCCTCCCGTTCCGAACTCCTTTCACTGACCGATCTGGCCGCCTTTAGCACCGGCGAGGCGCTTCGCTCGCCCAATGCGGCGGGTTTGGAGTCAGTTCTGTCAGCCATCCGCAAAAATCCCGAAATCCGGTACGTGGTGGTCACGGATGCGAAGCAGAAGATGATTGCCGGATACAATATCGAATCGGCGATCACGCTCCGTTACGGCACGGCAACCGCCGAAGGAATACTTTCCGAAGATGGGCAAACGATGATGGCCGCCGCTCCTGTCACCGACAACGGAACGACGATCGGATATATCCATCTCGGCCTGTCGCTGGACGCCGTGCTCCGCGAAGTGCAGGAGACGAAGGACAGTTTTGCCCTGGGAAGTCTGCTGATTTTTCTCGTCGGCATACCGTTTGTCTATTATCTGACACATCTGTTGATCAAACCGTTCCGGAAAATGGCGCAAACGTCGCTGCAGATTGCCCAGGGAGATTTCTCCAAGCGGTTGGAGAAAGTCGGCTATACCGAAGTGAACATGCTGGCGGACGGATTTAATCAAATGGTCGACCATTTTATCACGGTGCAGGAACAGGTCCGTTCTGCAAACCGTACTCTTGAGATCCGCATCAACGAGCGGACAAAAGATCTGCAACTGGAAATTCAGCAGCACAAAAAGACCGAAGCGGCATTGCGGGAAAGCGAAGAGCGGTTCCGTGCGCTGGTGGAATTGTCGCCGGATGCTATCGTGATCCACTCCAACGGAGGGTTCATTTTTATGAACTCGGCGGCGCTGACGCTGTTCCGCGTCCCCTCCATGGACCGGCTGAACGGGAGGTCGCTGTTCGAATTTTTAACTCCGGCGCAGATGAAACAGTTCGAGGAGTCCCTGCATCAAATCCTGCACGGCAGCATCGTCAACATCCTTTCGGAATTTACCTTCCTGCGCGACGACGGTTCGGAATTTATCGCCGAAGTGAGCGCCACGAAACTTCTTTTCGGCGGGACGGTCTCGATCCAGATCGCCATCCGCGACATCACCGAGCGGGTGAAAAACGAACGGGCGCGCGTCGACTTGGAACAGCAGCTGCTGCATATTCAGAAAAAGGAGATCATCAGCACGCTTGCCAGCGGATTGGCGCACGACATTTTGAACATTCTCGGCATCATCGGCACGGCGATCAACAAACTTCTCTTCCTGAAAGATGTCAATCACGCCTCGGTGATGGAGAGTGCGGAACAGATTTCGAAAGCCTCGGAACGGGGCCGGTCGCTCGTGCGGCAGCTTCTGTCATTTGCCAAAAAATCGGAACTCAATTTCAGCGCGGTGCAGATGAACGCCATAGTGAACGAAATAACGGCGATACTGCAGCGGATTTTCCCCGCCTCGGTGACCCTTTCCGTTGATCTGACGAACGATCTTCCGGTGATCCGGGCGGACAATAACCAGGTCCATCAGGCGCTTCTCAACCTTTGTTTGAACGCGCGAGATGCGGTGGGGGACAACGGCTCCATCGCGATCGAGACGAAAAAAGTGCTCCGTTACGTCAACGGCACGGACGGCCAGCCAGCACGGGAATTCATCCGGCTGTCGGTGATTGATTCGGGAATCGGAATGAACGAAGAGATCATGAAGAAGATTTACGAACCGTTTTTTACAACGAAAGAACAGGGGACCGGTTCCGGACTCGGATTGGCGATGGTGAAGGGGATTATGGAAAATCATCGTGGGATGGTGGAGGTGGAGTCCACCGTCGGAAAAGGTTCCTCCTTCCATCTGTTCTTTCCCGTTTAAAACAACAACTCCCGCCAGGGCGGGAGTTGAACGATCGACTGAACGATAGAACGGTTCGTTAGAACATTTCCACGATCCAAAAACTCAAAGCGCCGATCGCCGCGGACGTCGGGATGGTGAAGACCCAAGCGAGGACGATCCTTCCGACGATCCCCCATCGTACTGCAGAAAGCCGCCGTGTGGCGCCGACACCCATGATGGAGCCGGCGATGGTGTGGGTGGTGCTGACGGGAATACCAAACAGTGCTGTTCCCACCAACATGAGCGCGCCCGCACCTTCGGCACAAAATCCGCCGACCGGTTTCAGATGTGTCAACTTCACTCCCATCGTGCCGACCACTTTCCAGCCCCCCATCAATGTACCTAAACCGATGGCGATGTGTGCGGAGATGATTACCCACCACGGCACATACATCTCGCCCCCTTGGAAATATCCGGTGGAATAAAGAAGTACGGTAATAATTCCCATCGTCTTCTGCGCGTCATTCGTCCCGTGACCGAGACTGAACGCGGCGGAGGAGACCAATTGTCCGATCCGGAAAAACTTGTCGATCTTTCTGCTGTTCCAGCTCCGAAATGCCCAGAGGACGCCGACCATCAACACGAATCCGAGCACCATGCCGATCATCGGCGAAAGGAAAATAAAGAGGACGACCTTTTCGATTCCCCAAAAATTTAACGCTTCGAATCCACCTTTATACAATCCCGCCCCGGCGAGTCCACCGATGAGCGCGTGGGAGACGCTGATCGGAAATCCGTAATGCGTGCACAGGTGCGTCCAGACGATCGCGCCGATCAACGCACCGAGGATCAGGTCCGGCGTGACGATGTTCGGATCGATGATCCCTTTGCCGATGGTGGTGGCGACGGCGACGCCGAATCCGAACGCGGCGATGAAGTTGAAGAAGGCTGCCCAGAGGACCGCCATGCGCGGGGAGAGGACGCGGGTGGAGACGATCGTCGCGATCGAGTTGGCGGCATCGTTCATGCCGTTGAGAAAATCGAAGATGAGCGCGACGAAAATAATGAAGATCACATAGAATTCCATCGATGACCGATCCTTTCTATGCGTTTTTGATCATGATGGATTCCAGGATATTCGCGACATCTTCGCATTTATCGGTGGCAGTTTCGAGGGTGACCAGGACCTCTTTGGTCTTGATCAATTCGATGGCGTCATTCTCCCGGTCGAACAATTCTGCAATCGCCTGATCGAAGATCGTATCGGCGTCATTTTCGTATTGATTAATCTTTTGCAGGATCTTTTGCAGATCTCCCACGCGCCGGGTGTCGGTGAGGATCATCACGCCGCGCTGGATCTCGATGGCGGATTGATAGATGATCTCCGTCAGGCGCTGGATGTCGGCCGAGTTCTTTTTGATCTTGTAGAGATGGAAACGGTTGGCGCTGCCGTCGATCAGGTCCACCACATCGTCCAATGCCGAAGCGAGTTTGTGAATGTCTTCACGGTCCAGCGGCGTCACGAACGTGCTGTTCAATTCGGTGAAAATTTCATGTGTGATGGAATCGGCCTTGTGTTCGATCTCCTGGATCTTTTTGACCGTCCCTTCCCGGTCGCTTTTGGCCAGAGAGGGGAGCGTGCGCAAGGTTTCGGCCGATTCGACAATCGTGCGGGAAAGTTTATCAAATAATACAAAAAATTTTTCGTCGTGGGGAAGAAGGGCTTGGATAATACGGTCGAGTCTCATACGGCATCCTTCGGAAAATGGTGAGCAGTGGTCAATTTTGCGTGGTTAACATAGAGAAGAATTGCCGGAAAAGAAAGAGGAGGAATATTAAGATATTATTACCAGTTTTTCATTTCCCTTTTTTTCTCTATAATGAGCCATATCCAAATTTCAGGAGAAGTCCATGGAACATTCACGGCGTTCATTCTTTAAAAAATCGATCGCAGCGGCGGTCGGCGCACCGCTCGCACCGGTCTTCGGCGCTTCCTTATTTTCCATCAATACGAAGTCCAACAAACGGATGAAGCTCTCATTTCGGCCGTACACGCTGGAGTTAAAACATGTGTTTACCGTGGCGACGATGAGCCGGACGACCACTCCGGTCATTCTGGTGGAGGTGGAATACGACGGAATCGTCGGTTATGGCGAAGCCTCCATGCCGCCGTATCTCGGCGAATCGCAGGAGAGCGTGACGGCGTTTCTCAAACGGGTCGATCTTTCCAAATACGACAATCCGTTCGATCTGGAATCCATTCTTGCAGACATCGATGCTTTGGCGTTCCACAATACCGCCGCCAAAGCGGCAATCGATATCGCTCTGCACGACCTGGTCGGCAAACTGATCGGACAACCGTGGTACAACATCTGGGGGTACGACAAAAACAAAGCGCCGAACACCACCTTCACCATCGGCATCGACAAACCGGAAGTGGTGCGCGAAAAGACCAAGGAGGCGTCGGGATTTAAGATCCTGAAAGTGAAACTCGGTAAAGAGAATGACAAAGAGATGATCGAAACGATCCGCAGCGTCACCAACGTGCCGCTCACCGCCGATCCGAACCAGGGGTGGAAGGATAAATTTTACGCCTTGGACATGATCCACTGGTTGAAGGAACGGGGAGTGGTGTATGTGGAACAGCCGATGGCGAAAGAACGTTTGGACGACCATGCCTGGTTGACGGAGCGGAGTCCGCTCCCCGTTTTGGCGGACGAGAGCTGTCAGCGGTTGAACGATATCACAAAGATCAAAGGGGCGTACAGCGGCATTGTGATCAAATTAATGAAGTGCACCGGCATGCGGGAAGCGAACAAAATGATCACGTTGGCCCGTTCCTACGGGATGAAGATCATGTTCGGCTGTATGACCGAAACATCGTGCGCCATCTCCGCCGCGTCCCACATGTCCCCGATGGTGGATTGGGCCGATCTGGACGGAATGCTGCTGATTAAAAACGATGCGTTCACCGGGACGATTGTGAAGGAGGGACGCTTAGTTCTCTCCGACCTTCCGGGCATCGGTGTGAAGAAGATTGCCTGAGATCAATCTACGACTCCTCGCTCGTCCCTGCGGGACTTCGCTCGTCGCTCAGAGTGACTTTGAGTTTTTATAGGTTAGAGTCACAGTCACCCTGACTGAGCGCTCCTTTTTTGCGCGAGTCGAATGTCCGATGGATTCCTTCGGAGATGACAAAACTCGTTTCACAATTTGACTCTTCGCTTGTAGTACTGCCACCGGAAACCTTCACAATGTTTCCAATAATTTAATTCTTTGTGCCTTTGTGTGACATACATTACACCTTCCCCGTCACCGGCAAAATTAACCGTATCAAAAGCGTTCGCTACCGTTGAAACTCCCACAGCACCACCGCGCTCGCGCTCGCTACATTTAGAGAGTCCACTCCGTCACTCATCGGAATCGTAAAAAATTCGTCGCATCGTTCAAGCACCGCCGGAGAAATTCCGTGTCCTTCGGCTCCGAAAACGATGGCGCTGTGGTCGGCCATCGGCAGCGAACGGATATCGCTGCTCTTCGGATGCGGGTGAGCGCCATAGACCGTCACTCCCAATGAATGCAATTCGTTGAAATGGTGTTCCGGCGGAACATTGTCGCTCCAATAGATGATCGGCAGCCGGAAGATGTTCCCCATGGAATTCCTGACCGAACGCCGGAGGTACGGATCGCAGGAGGTCGGCAGGACGATCAACACATCGACGCCGAAACAGACGCAATTCCGGACGATCACTCCCATATTTTCGGCATTCGTGATCCCGTCCACCAGAACGATCCGCGTTCGTGTTCCGTTGATCCTGTGTTGCGCGATCAAGGCGGCGAGATCGTTCATCGTCCACGGTGCGGGCACATCCGCCACTCCCATGATGGATTGGTGCAGGGAATGTCCGACGATCGTTTCCAGCAATTTTTTCTCCCCGACGTACACATCCATTGCGTGGGTGTTCCGCTCGATCAATCCGCGATGGTGTTCAAGCCAATCCGGCGACAGGAGGAGCGTTCGGATCGTCAACGGACTCTCCAACAGCCGCACGACCACTTTTTCCCCTTCGGCAACGAAGATTCCCCGTTCCCAATGTTCCATCGGACGACGCAGCGTCCGGAACGGTTCCAGTCCGGGATGGTCCAGCGATTCGATATGAGTGACGGAAGCGATCATCGTTTTGGAAGTATACCAAAAGTTTGGTATTTTTGATAAACATTATTCTCTGCCCTTCAGCGCCTCTGCGTTGATCGAAAGGTTGCCGTTTCAATGTCCGTTCGCACCCGAT
The DNA here is from genome assembly GCA_964603685.1 of uncultured Chitinophagaceae bacterium. Lineage (GTDB taxonomy): Bacteria > Bacteroidota > Ignavibacteria > UBA10030 > UBA8401 > UBA8401. The sequence continues at coordinate 3,044 of CAZRWF010000089.1, read as the reverse complement.
TTGCCCCTTCACCCACGGGATACCTTCACGTCGGCGGTCTTCGTACCGCGTTGTATGCGTACCTTTTTGCAAAACAACATGGCGGGACGCTGGTATTGCGGATTGAAGACACCGATCAATCGCGGAAAGTGGAAGGAGCGGCGGAAAAACTGATCGATGCGTTGTTGTGGGCCGGCGTGCAATTCGATGAAGGTCCGGGAAAAGAAGGGGGGCACGGACCGTACGTTCAATCGTCCCGTTTGCCGATGTATCGCGACCATGTCCGTCAGCTCATCGAAAAAAATCACGCCTATTATTGTTTTTGCACTCCCGAACGGCTCGAACAATAGCGCACCTCCGGCGCCGCGATGTACGACAAACGGTGCCGTTCTCTCCCTCCGCATGAATCAGCCGCCCGCGTGTCGGCCGGCGAAACCCACGTCGTACGTATGTCCGTACCGGAGGAGGGTGAGGTGACATTCCATGACGAAGTCCGCGGCACGGTCACGATCGCCTGTAATGCAATCGACGATCAGGTATTGCTGAAATCGGACGGGTTTCCGACGTATCACTTGGCGGTGGTGGTGGACGACCATTCAATGGAAATTTCACACGTGATCCGCGGCGAAGAGTGGCTGCCGAGCACGCCGAAACACGTTCTGTTGTATCGGTTTTTCGGATGGGAACTGCCGAAATTCGCACATCTTCCTCTTTTATTAAATCCGGACAAATCCAAGTTAAGCAAACGGCAAGGGGACGTGGCGGTGGAGGATTACCGCGCGAAGGGATATTTGAAAGAATCGTTGATCAATTTTGTCGCCTTTCTCGGATGGAACCCGGGTGATGAGCGGGAACTGTTCACCCTGGAAGAATTGATCGCCGAATTTTCGCTGGCGCGTGTCGGAAAAGCGGGGGCGGTCTTCAATATCGAAAAGTTGAATTGGATGAACCAGCAACACATCAAACGGAAATCCGACGCCGAATTGCTGCCGCTGGTGCAGCCGCTGTTCCGCGCCCGTGGATGGGAGAATTTTTCCGACGACTATTGCCGGCAGGTGATCGGTTTGTTGAAGGAACGGGTGGTGGTGTTGAACGATTTTCCGACGGCTGCCGTCTATTTTTTTGAAGAACCGGCGGAATATGACGACGCCTCCCGCGCAAAAAATTGGAAACCGGAGACCGGCGGGCATCTGCAATTGTTGAACGAAAAACTCGGCGCGCTGCCGGTGTTCGATGCGGCGTCGATCGAATCGGCGCTCCGCTCGGCAGCGGAACAGTTGCAGGTCGGTGCGGGAAAACTGATCCATCCGATGCGCCTGGCGCTTTCGGGTGTGTCGAACGGACCGTCGCTGTTCCATCTTGCCGAAGTGCTCGGTAAGGAACGCGTCACCGTACGGATCGCCGCTGCGATCCGCCGTTTGTCGTGACCATTTTCCCGCGGCAAAAAATTGATTCTCGTATTGTGCTTCGATATATTCCACCACCATGAGATCACACGACATCATCAAACTCCGGAACGCGGTCTTCTACGCGTATCACGGCGCGCTTACGGATGAACAATCCCTCGGCGGGAAGTTCGAGATCGATGTGGACCTGACGTGCGATCTTTCCGAAGCGAAGAGGACGGATGATTTGTCGAAAACGGTGAACTACGAAAAAGTGTACGCCTTGATGAAATCGATCGTCACCGGAAAAAAATATCATTTGATCGAAGCGCTGGCGCACGCCATCGGCACCGGGATTCTGGCGGCGTTTCCGGCGGTACTCTCCGCGGTCGTCCGCGTGCGCAAACCGGGCGCTCCGGTGCACGGGGTGATCGACACGATCGAAGTGCAAGTCCTGTCGGAGCGGTGATGAACCACACGGTCTATCTCGGACTCGGATCGAATGTCGGCGGGCGGATCGAATTTTTGGCGGCGGCTGTCCGCGGTATCGCGCAATTCGAACGGACAGCAGTAGAAGCCGTATCAAATGTTTACGAAACCGAACCGGTCGGGAATGTGCCGCAAAAAGATTTTTTGAACCTGGCTCTTTCCGTCCGCACCGGACTGCCGTACGACGAATTTCATGCGCGGACGAAGAAGCTGGAAAAAACGATCGGCCGGCGCGTCACCGAACGGTGGGGCCCGCGGGAGATCGACATCGACCTGCTGATGTACGATGCGCTGATCGTGGCGACGGAAGAGATCACCATTCCGCACGCGGAAATGGCGAAACGGAAATTCGTCCTGCTGCCGCTCGCGGATATTGCCAAAGATGCGGTGCACCCGGTGCTGCGCCGGACGATCGGAACGTTGTGCGCGGAATTGTCGGACCATCACGGCGTCGTTTTTTCACCCGAATATACTACCCAACTGAGCGTATCGATCAATGATTCAATTACAAACCCGACCGTCTGACATACGCTATATCGCCATTGAAGGGGTCATCGGCGCCGGAAAAACGACCCTGGCGAAGATGATCACCGAACGCCTGCAGGCCAAATTGGTCCTGGAAAAGTTCGAAGAAAATCCTTTCCTCTCGAAATTTTACGAAGATCCGGATCATTACGCGTTTCAGACGCAGATCTTTTTCCTTCTCAGCCGGTATAAACAGCAGCAGGAACTATTTCAGGGGGACCTGTTCTATAATTATCTCGTGTCGGATTACATCTTCGACAAGGACAAAATTTTCGCCTATCTGACGCTGCAGGACGACGAACTGAAACTGTACGAAACGCTCATCACCACCATCGAAAAAAATATTCCGGTGCCGGACCTGGTCGTCTATCTGCAATCCAGCACCGACCGATTGATGGCGAATATCAAAAAACGGGGGAGAAGCTTCGAAGAGAACATGTCCGAAGAATATATCAAGGACCTGAACGAAGCGTACAACTACTTTTTTTTCCGCTACAAAACCGCTCCGCTGCTGATCATCAATTCCACGGAGATAGATTTCGTGAACGAACCGGGGGACTTCGAAGATCTGCTCGAGCAGATTCTCCGGAAGGACAAAGCGCCCGTGGAATATTATAACCCCAAATCAAAGGGGAAATAATGCTACTCCGCGTTATATTGTGGATG
>CAZRWF010000088.1:0-11276 GCA_964603685.1 uncultured Chitinophagaceae bacterium | reverse complement strand
TGCTGCATGCGCCCGACGTGTTTCGCGCGGGCGCGGCCGGCGCTCCGGTGACCGACTGGCGGCAGTACGACACCATCTACACCGAGCGCTACATGGGCCTGCCGGCGGAGAACGAGGAAGGATACAAGAACAAGCACGATCGAAATACGACGCATACACTCTCCTGTATGATGAATGGCGGGTTTTCTTCAGGAGAGTTATACCACCGGCGGACGCCGCCGGTTCAATACAATCGGCAAGATATCACAGAACGGAGGAAAAATTGAGAGAATTGTCGTACTGAGGATTGTTAATCGTGCAGAATGCGGTCATTTTATTTTTTTCACGACCACAATCGTCTGATCGTCCGAATATTTGCTCTTTGAACTGTGGATCTGGACATCTTCGATCAATAGCCGTGCGATGTCCTGCGCTTTGTGATTCCGGTATTCGTTCAATTTTGCGGCAAGGCGCTTTTCGGAATATTGAATGCCGAGATTGTCCATCGCTTCCGAAACGCCGTCCGTATACAGCAGCATGATATCCCCTTTGGCGAGCATGATCCCTTCGCTGCGGTACAATTGTTTCGGGAACGGACCGATGATATTGCCGGTGGCATCCAGGAATTCCGTTGTCCGGGTAGCCGCGCGGAAAATGATCGGACTGGAATGGCCGGCGTTCACATACACGCACAATCCTTTCTGATCGTTCGTCAGTTCGGCATAAAACAGTGTCAGGAAACGGTCGTCGGAAAAGGCGTGGTGGACGAGTTCATTAATGTTGTGAATGAGGTTGCTGATTTTCGTCTGATAACTGGCCCCCATGCGGAGCGCACCGGAGACGTACAGCGCCTGCACGGCGGCAGAGATTCCTTTGCTCGCCGCATCGCCGATCACGATGCCGACCCGGTCTTTTTCTTCGCTGAGAATATAGTCGAAAAAATCCCCTCCGACGATCCGATCCGCGATCGAGATGCCGAACATTTCGTAATTATGGAATTGCAGCTCATGCGCGGGCAAGATGCTCCGTTGGATCTCGCGGGCTTTGTCCAAATCTTTTTGCAGCTGCGAGGTGCGGCTTTCGATGCTGCGGCTTTTCAGCATTGCGGTGACGGCGATGCTGATGATGTTTAAGGTCGGAGCGATCTGTTCATGGTCGAGATCGGTATTAAACGACAGCACGTACGGATACAGATCCGTTCCGTTCAAGGTAACGATTTCGCCAACACCGGTGGCGGAATATTTTTTGATCCCTTTACTCTTCAGATACTCGTTCGTCTCTTTGGCAACAATCGTGCGGTGCGACGACAATTGTTTGAACATTTTATAATCGTCGATCTTGATGGAAAATTTCGGTTTCACCTTTTCGATCATACCGGATTGAGCGACAAGTTCGTAGGAAACTTTCGGAGAGTCGAGTTTCCACACCCTTCCGCCTTTGATCTCGATTTTTTCGTTCGTGACAATCTGATGAAGAATATGGGAAAGAAGATCGTCCGTGGCGGAAAATTCTTTGGAATTGAAACTTTCGATCGTTTTATAGAGGGCGCGCTGATTCATTCGATTTTGTTTAATTTTTCAATGGTGCAATATACGAAAGAATTGTCAAATCGTTGTGCCGATCGTGTGACGTAGAATATATTATTTTTATCACAACTTTATTATTTTCTTACCGTAATTCACCGTCGAGATCCACGAAAGGATCATACATCCACTATTCACACTCTAAAGGGAACTATGAAACATCAGAATACATCTCTCGTTTTCGCCGCCATTCTTTTCGCTTCGTTTTTCATGACAGGATGTGAAAAAGATGACGAAACGCCGACATCGACCGGCGGCACGAAGACCGGACTCTTTAAATCAGCCGGCACATTCAGCTTCTCATCCAATCAAGGCAACTTCATCGCCAACGGTGTTTTTGATACCTTAATGGCCTCCTCCAACGCATCCGGCGCGTTCAAATACACTGAAGGAAACAGGACATTCGTGATGGTGTTTGCCTATAATGTATCCTCACAGACAAACATGCAAGTGGTGTTCGCAGGAATGGCCGATACGGCGAGCACGACCTCCACGGGAACGTATTCCTTCAACAATAGCACCGGTTCCAAGGTGGGTTTTTTTGGATATTTCCCGAATTTAGCCGACACCTCATCCGCGGCGAAATTTTTTGTGTTAACAAATGGAGCTATGAATGTCTCTTCGCTGACCGCAACGGCAATCGCTGGTACATTTTCCGGAACCGGCGTGAATGTATTTGATACACTCCAAACGATCGCGTTGACCAACGGCACGTACAATTCTCCGATCGTTGAATCGTATTTTGCCATCGACAGTGGCGATGACGAAATGGTGAACGGACGCATCCGGGAAAAAATCCGAGAAACGATCCGCTCACGGTTCATGCAAAAGTAACGATCGTTCGTCTTCAAAAGAACATGAATACTCCCCGGTGGAACAATTGTCGTTCTTCCGGGGAGTTGTTTTTTTAACCGTTCCACCTTCGAAGTTCGACGCGGCGTTCAACACGAAAAATCTACTCGTCACAACAATTCCAACCGTACCATACCGCCGCCTTTCACTGAAACACCATCCATCGGTATCTTCTTGATTCTTGCTCCATTTTGCAGTAGTTTATCAATGAATAATTTCCGTCACCGATAAATTCTAATCCAACACCGCTTTGTGGGATGTCATCAATCAGCGTTCGCAACTGATTCGCGAACCGAATGAAGTTCGGATCCTCCGCCTTGTCCGCGACAGCGGGGAAATTTCCCGTATCGAACTGGCAAAATTAACCGGCCTCAATAAGTCCACCATCACCGACATCGTCAACAAACTCATTCAAGCCGGATTTTTGGAAGAGACCGGGACGGTGGAATCGAGCGAGAAGGTCGGACGCCGTCGCGTATTATTGCGGTTCCTCCCTCTTGCCGGATTGGTGGTGGGAATCGACATCGGTATGACTGCCTGCACCGTCGCTTTGACCGATCTGAACGCACGGATCCTTCAACAACAGGATTTCCATTATTCGATGGAAATGCCGGTTCAGGAGGTGCTTGCCCGCATCGCCGAGACGATCCATCAACTACTTGCGGCGGCGAACTATTCCCAATCGAAACTTGTCGGTATGGGAATCGGCGTGCAGGGATTGATCGATTACCGTACGAACACACTCCGGCTGTCGCACAACAAACGGTTTTGGCAAGGTGCGTCTCTCAGTGCAGAATTGGAGACACGGTTTAATGTTCCGGTGTACGTGGAGAACGACGTCAAGACGATGTCCTTGGGAGAATACCTGTTGGGTGAGGCGAAAGAATCAAGAACGTTCGTTCATATCTGGGTCGGAGATGGGCTCGGCGCAGGAATAATGATCAACGGTCACTTACATCGCGGTTTTACTTCGAGTGCCGGTGAGATCGGGTTTAACAGTCTGGATGTTCCGTCGTTTTACCGTGAAAAGTTTCCGCTAACGTATAATGATCAGACGATGTTTGGTGAGATACTGACCGATGCGAATTTCGTGGAAAGTTACCTGCGGCATGTCCCTTCGGCACCCGCTTCATCGTTAAGCGTTGCGGCAATCGTCCAAAAAGCGAAGAACAGGGACAAAATCGCACTGCAGATCATCGAAGAGTTTTCCTCGCTGTTAAGCATCCTGTGCATCAACCTGATCAATACACTGAACCCGGAAGTGATCATCCTCGGCGGAAAGATTGTGCACCATTACCCTTTGCTGGCCGGGATCGTTCAAGAAAAGATTCACAAGGACCTTTTATCAGTCCCGGCAGATGCCGTGCGGGTGAAACCGGCCCGTCATAGCGACAACGGCGTGGTGCTGGGAGCGGCCAGCCTCGTCCTCTTCGAGCTTTTCGAACCGCTGCACAGCGTTTCATTGCGAGCTTCGCACCGGTACGCTTTCGTCAAAGACCGGATGACCGATCTGGAATGAGCGTTACTTCGGTCGCCCCATCGTCACGATCAGATCATTCACGGTCCCAGGCGGACACGCCTTAACGGGATTGCAGGTCTTCTCTCCGTTCAGTTGCATCGACACAACCCCTTTTTGAACCCCATCGGGATTTTTCACAACAATCCGGTATTCTGCTCCGCGCCACTGTCGCACCACAGAAAATTCCTTCCAGTCCGAGGGAATGCACGGATCAACGATGAGACTGTCGAACGTCATTCTGATGCCGAGGATCCATTTTGTCGCCGCTGTGTATGCCCAACCACCGCTGCCGGTCAACCACGGATGCCGCGCCCGCCCGTATGCCGTATGATCCTTCCCCATAACGAATTGACAATAGGAATATGGTTCTGCTTCCCTGATCTCAATTTTGTCGTTTTGATTGTACGGAAGAAGATCGTTGTAGAGTTTCATCGCCAGATCTCCCCTCCCCAGTTTGCACTCAGCGATCATCGCCCACGGATTCGGATGACTGAAGATAGCGCCGTTCTCTTTAATGCCTTTGTATACGCGCGTTAAATATCCGATATCGTCATCCGGTGCGGAGAAAGAGGGTGCGCACAGGTGAATGCCGTATGGGGAAGCAAGATGCTGATGGACGGCATCCATTGCTTGTCGTCCGCGCTCGGCGGATGCCGCATCCGACAACACCGCCCAGCTGTTGCTTTCCAAAAAGATCTTGCCGGCTTCGTTCTTCTGTGAACCGATTTTGATCCCCTTTTTCGTGATGCCGCGGATATACCATTCCCCGTCCCACAATTCCCGTTCACAAGCGGTGCGGACACGATCGGCCAACTCCGAATATTTCACGACGTCGTTCTGTCGTTTCATAAACTCCGCTGCCTCCACGAACGCACGAAGCGCCCAATGGTGCATGAACGAGACCATGGCGCTTTCGCCGCCGCCGAGATTGAGGCAATCATTCCAATCCGCCCGCAAGCCGAGACAAATTCCCGACTTCCCCACCTGCGCCGCCGAAAAATCGAGCGAACGTTTGAGATGTTCGTACACCGAAGCGGATCCGCCGTCGGCGAACGGAACTTCGACATCGAAGAAGGCGGCATCTCCCGTTTCTTTTACATATTCACACACTGTCGCCACGATCCACAGTGCATCGTCGGAACAGACATCCTCCATCCCGTGAATGATGTCCGCGGCGCTCGGAGACGGGACGACCGTCGGCAGTTTTACTCCGGGAAGACGGTTCTCTTTCGGCTTGAACACCTCCGGATCGAAAAGATGGAGACCATATCCGGCATTCACCTGACCGTGAAGCAATTCTATGATCCGTTCGCGTGATTTGCCAGGGTTGGTGTGAACCACCGCCATCACATCCTGAGACGTGTCACGATAGCCGAGTCCCGTACGTCCTCCCACTTCGATAAAGGAGGCGAAACGGGACCAGACTACGCACGTTTCTGCTTGCAGCAGCGTCCAGGTGTTCACCATCGAGTTCATCCCTTTGTTCGGTGTTGAACAGTGGAATACCGATTGTTTTTTTCTCCAGTACGAACGCAAGTCGGCAAAGGCCGCGTCCACCGCAGCGAAGTCCGAATATTTTTTCCGGATGGAAGATCCGGCTGCCCGGTCGCCGACACCGAGCATAAAGAGCATACGTGTACTTTCTCCCGGCCGTAATTCTATTTTTTTGTGGAGGGAGCCGCAATGATTGCCGCCGAGTTCGGCGCTGTTGCTGCAGAAGCCGCGTTCCACGGCAATGGGATCCGATTCGGTGCGATACGCTCCCAAAAATCGGTCGCGTACACAGTCATACCCGTCCGGCTGGACGTTCGACGTAAAATAGTGATAGGTCCACGGTTCATAAAAAAAGTCATACTCGATAATACCATCGCGATAACTGGTACCGCTGGCATACAACGACATCTGAAGATTTTGATTGTCGATTTCGATATGATGGAAAGAAAATTCACAGTAGGTAAAGACCGATAATTTTCGGGGACGTCCGCTGTTGTTCTTCAGCCGCACATCCCACAGCTCCACATCGTCGTCGATCGGAACAAACAACAGCTGTTCGGCGCCGATATCCCGGTAGGAACAGGAAAAACGGGAATAAGAGAGTCCGTGCCGGCATTCATATTTCGCTTTCGTAAGATCCTTTCCCACCGGCTGCCAGGAGATGGTCCAAAATTCCCCGGTTTCATCGTCGCGAAGATAGACGTAGTGCCCGGGCCGGTCCATCGGCACGCCATTCTGCCGAAACCGCGTGATGCGGTGATGTTCGGCCGTCTTATAAAATGAATATCCGCCGGCGTTCTGCGAAATCACCGTGCAGAAATCGCGGACGCCGAGATAATTCGACCAGGAGGCCGGCGTGTCGGGGCGTTCAATAACATACTCATGGTGTTCGTCGTCAAAATATCCGTACCGCATAGTGTTTTTCCTTATCGGACCTGTGGCATTATTGACCGTTGAATTCTTGATGGATCACATCGAGCAAGGGAGTGGAACCGTCCTCCAGAAAATCTCCGGTGATCTCCCAGATAATCAGACCGCGCACATTCTTGTGTTTGGCATACCGTGCTTTTTCACGGACGGATTCTTCGTCATCGTAAGAGATGACTGTTTTCCATTCGGGAATGACGAGGTACGGCACTTTCGCCCTCGTGTCCCAGCGCCGATTCTCTGCCGTAACGATTTTCCGGATGTCGTAATAAAAAGCGCCGTGCGGAGAAAAGTGAACCGTATCAGGACCGGAATGCGGGGCATTCATCGATTGACAACCGGTGTACGTATGTCCATAAAACGGAACTCCGAGATTGATCTTCGACAACGGAAGACGCAGCCGTTCGGCATACAACATCAATGACGCGTCGATATTCCGTTCGAGATCGACGGCGTTCGAAGCGAACAGCGGCGCATTATGTCCGCTCTTCGGGCTCCACGATCCGTTAAAATCGTACGTCATGATATTCAGCATGTCGAGAATGTCGGCCACTTTTTCGATCTCATACTCTTTCAGCGCCGCTGCTCCGGCCGGCAGTGCAGCCGTGAGGAGATATTGTTTGTTGTTTCGTTTCCCGAGTGCGGTCAGACTATCCTTTGTTTGTCGGAGCAACGAGGTGAAATTCACCCGGTCATCGGGTGTCCCGTTGTGATCCGCATATCCGGGAAATTCCCAATCGATATCGATACCGTCGAAGCCGTACCGTTCGATCAGTTCCACACATGCGCGGGCGAACGCTCCCCTTTTCTGTGCCGACGCCGCCACCGCGGGAAAATGATGCGATTCTTCCCAGCCGCCGAGCGAGGGAAGTACTTTCACGCCGTGCCGATGCGCCAGTGCGACCAGACCGTTTCCGGACGGACGGCCAACACCATCCAACAGCAGGCTGTCCCCCGCCGGATTCCTGCCGACGATGGATCCGTCCGCCAGCGGATAAAAAAACGCATAATTCACGATCGTCAGTTTTTCAAACGGAATTTGTTCGGGAAGCATCGGCCGGTCCATGCGTGTGTGCTTCCACGACGGATAATAACCGATCACTTCTTTTCGCTGAGCGGACGACGGAAGAATCAACCACAATGTCAGCAAGATCCAGATCGAACAAATCGCTCGCGATTGATGGGATGATCTCATTTCTGTTCTCCTTCATTCCTGTTTGTGCCCGTCGAAGCGGTTTCGACATCATCGTGTTCCATCTCATCCACCGAACGCAACGGAACGAACCACGTAACGAAAAACGACGGAATCGTCGCTGCCAAAACCCAGAGGAAAAATCCTTGATACCCCAGAAAATCGCTCACGTAACCGCTCACCATGGACGGCAGCATCATCCCGAGACTCATCAATCCGGTGGCAAAGGCGTAATGGGCGGTCTTGTATTTCCCCGGGGCGATCTGTTGCATCATAAACAATGTTAAACCGACGAACCCGAAGCCGTATCCAAAATATTCGAAGACAACTGCCGCACCGATCAGCAAAAGATTTTCCGGCGTGGTGAATGCCAGGACGGCATACACGGCAAAGGGGATGTTGAAGAAGCAGCATAACGTAAAAAGGGATCGGCGCAGTCCGCGCCCGGCGATAAAATATCCGGCAAGGATCGAACCGAGAACGAACGCCGCAGCACCGAATACTCCGTATACAATTCCGATCTCCGCCGTCGACAAACCCAATCCCCCGTGCTCCCGTGCCGCTTTAAAAAAGAGCGGCGCAATTTTGATCGCCTGACCTTCGGCAAAACGATAAAAGATGATAAAACAAATCCCCCACACGATATTCTTTTTCCGAAAAAAGGTAACGACAACATCCCACAATGTTGTGAAACCGTCCTTCAGGGATGCGACCTGTTGTGATCTCCCGCCGGATGGGAGCAATCGAATGTGATAGAGCGCGAGAGCGATCATGATTCCGCCGAAAACCGCCATCACGGTCATCCACGCGGTGACCACGCCGAACCGTACCTCCAGCAATCCCGCAAAATAAATGAAAGCGCCGCCCGTCAGCACTTTCGCGAGATTGTACGCCGCTCCCTGCCATCCCACATACCGTGCTTGATCATCGGAGGAAAGCGCGTTGATGTAAAGACCGTCCGCCGCAATGTCGTGGGTGGCCCCGCTGAAGGCGATCAGCGCGAACAAGGCTAATGAATAGGTGAAGTAATTTTCCAACGGAAGCGAAAGTGCCAGCAACCCGAACGTCACGCCGCTGATAAATTGTGTCGCAACGACGAAATGTTTTTTTGTCTTGAACATTTCCAACAACGGACCCCAGAGCGGTTTTAAAGTCCACGGCAGCAGCACCAGCGAAGTCCAAAAGGCGATCTGTGCATCGGACACTCCCATGTTTTTGTACATCAGCGATGATGCGGCGGCAATCGCGACGAACGGCAACCCTTCGGCGAAATAGAGTGTCGGCACCCAATACGCCGGCGTTCGTTGTTGTGCTTCGTGTGAGGTCATCGCATGTACTCCTGTTCCGTTGTCCTGTTGTTATTTGATCAACAGCATCCGAGTTGTCGAAATCGTTCCGCCTCCCGAAAGCCGGCAGAGGTACATCCCGCTGGAGACATTGTGTGCGTTCCAGTGAACGGAATACCGGCCCGGCTTCACGTGTTCCTCCGCCAGCGTTGCAACGGTCCTTCCCAAAAGATCGTGGATCGTCAATCGCACGGCGGACGAAACAACGATGTCGAAACGGATCGTGGCCGTACCGTTAAAAGGATTTGGATATGATTCGAGCGACGGGTGGTGATGCACCGACGGCGCAGCTTCGAACCGAATGCCGGTGGGTGATCGCATCTCATTCCCGATTGCTTCGAGCAGCGGCTGTTTTCCTAAGACCACATCCTGGCCGAGCGCCCAGATCATGATTCCCGATAGGCCGTTGTCCTTAACGTAACGGCATTTCAATTTCAAGGAAACGGAATCATCGAATGTGATGACGGCCGTATTGGTACCGTTTTTGAGGTACGGTACTTTGGATACGTCGTCCCACTGATACAACCACCCGCTGAGGATCCGAGCATGGACCGTTGAATAGGTCACGTCAGAAACGCCGCTCTGCGGCGCATACATCGCGGTAGCGGTAAATTGTTTGCCATAGAACGGCACACCGAGCGTGATCTTTTGTTTCGGAATTCCGCGGGTGATCGTCAGGTATTGAATCCCTTGGTGTGCGGAGCCGTCATAGTCGTTCGAAGGTGCGTATAACGGTGCATTATGTCCGGCGTGCGCTGTCCACGATCCATGAACGTCGTACGCCATGGCGTTGAACCAATCCATGGACGAAACGATCGCTGGAAAATCGATCCACTGTCCGCTCCAATTGCTGATCGGCACCGCCATCGTCAACAGATAACTGGAATCGATTGCATCCATCGCGCGACGGATCTCTTTCACAAGCACCGTCAGACTTTCTCTTTGAGCTGCGGTGGAGGGGAATTCCCAATCAAGATCGACTCCGTCATACTCGTGCGTGGTGAGGAAGTTCATTACGTTTTCAATGAAGACCGCGCGAATGGCCGGATTGGCGGCCACCGGGACAAAACCGGCATCATGTCCCCAACCGCCGAAAGCGATCAAAACTTTTTTTCCGGCGGCATGGACCGCCGCGACAAGGGCAGCATCCGGGACATTGGCATCCGCCTGGATCGATCCCGTCACCGTCGGCCACGCGAACGCATGAACGATATGCGTCAGGTTTGATGTCTGAATTTTATCGGCCGGAAGGATCGTCCTGTTCCACGCGGGATAATAGCCGACGATCCGGTAGTCTGTTTGCGCCTTGAGTTCCGGACTTCCGAAGGCAAAAAACGCAGTCACAACATATAAAAAATAGTATCGTTGGGTCATGTGTGTCCCGCAGAGCAGGCGGAAAGTTGTGCCGTTATGTATTGCCTAAACGAATCGATCATACCACCCTTCATTTTTGCAGGAGCATTTTTTTTACGAGTGATCCCCTCTCCGTCCGCAATTCACAAAAATATATTCCCGACGAAATACCTGCCGCATTCCATTCCATCCGGTATGTACCCGGCGTCCGAAGATCATTCACCAGCACGGCGATCTCTTTTCCCGCCACATCGAACACCGATAATCGGATGCGTACGCCGGCAGCAGTGTACGGTGCGGACGATATCGTATATTCGATGACCGTCGCCGGATTGAACGGGTTGGGATAGTTTTGGAACAATGTCAGCGACGCCGGTATTTCACTGGGTTTCCGTACGGCGTTGACGTGCGGTGCAGATACGGTGGTGAGATATCGATAAAGATACAGTTCCCCCAACGGAACATACCACAAGTCGTTCCGGCCGCTGATCGCGTCCAAATGACTGTTCAGATACTTTTTTGACATGTCCGCAAAGATCACCTGAGGATGCCACATAAGATGATAGACACCTCCCGATGCCACTGCATCGTCGAATTTTTTCTTCATCACCACCGTATCGGCCGTCCCTCCCCCCCAACTCGGCAATCCGATTTCCAATGTCAATCCAATGGGATCGAACAACGTTCGTCGACTATCCCACCGTCCCATCGTATCCTCATCCGTATAATACAGCCGGGGGACGAGATACGGCCGGAATCTCAACGTCGAATCGATCAGTCCGTCATATTGTCCGTACGGCGCGATCCAAACGTAGACATATTCTTTCCCGTTGACGGAGTATTTTGTCGGAAGAGCGACATTCGCGACAATGTTGTCGTAACTTCCGAGGACCTCTTTTTGAAGATTCCCGTACGGCACATACGGATGTGTTCCGCTGTGTGAAGCGACCTCCACGTATCCGGAATCGACCTGTTTTTGAACATGCGCCCAGGTCTGTTGCGAACACCAGGAGGAATCGGAGATTATTCCG
>CAZRWF010000087.1:0-11366 GCA_964603685.1 uncultured Chitinophagaceae bacterium | reverse complement strand
TTACGATCATAATCTGATCGACAAGTCCGCTGAAAAAATCATCAAGACGGTGAAATCAACCGGAGCGGTCGTCTCCGGACCGATCCCGCTGCCGACACGCCGCACGATCTACACGGTGAACCGTTCCCCGCACGTGGACAAGAAGTCGCGCGAGCAGTTCCAGATCAAGGCGCACAAACGGCTGATCGATATCCTCTCCTCCGGTTCCAAGACGGTCGATGCGTTGATGAAGCTCGATCTCCCGGCCGGCGTGGATGTGGAAATCAAAGTGTAACAGGTTGGCAAAACGACGAACCTGTTTTGTTCAACCAAATAGATAGAAAGTTCTCAAGGAGAATACACCTGTGAGTGGAATTTTAGGAAAAAAGATAGGCATGACCAGCGTTTATGACGACAACGGAGTTTCCGTTCCGTGCACCGTCATCGAAGCGGGTCCGTGCTTCGTCACTCAGATTAAAACGAAAGAGAAGGACGGATACGATTCTGTCCAGCTGGGATACGATCAAAAAGCCGAACGTCTCGTTAATCAGCCGTTGAAGGGTCACTTTGCAAAGGCCGGCGCCAAAGCGCTTCGCCTTCTTCGTGAATTCCGGAATTTTAACGGGGTAAAACTGGAGCTCGGCCAGGAACTTCGCGTGGATACCGTGTTCGCCCAAGGTGATACGGTCGACGTCTCCGCTCGTTCGAAGGGAAAAGGGTTCCAAGGGGTCGTACGCCGGCATCATTTCGGCGGTGTGGGCAGCCAGACGCACGGTCAATCCGACCGTCAGCGCGCTCCCGGCTCCATCGGCGGTTCATCGTATCCTTCGCGCGTGTTCAAAGGAATGCGTATGGCGGGCCGCATGGGATACGATAACGTGACCGTGAAAAATCTGAAAGTGCTCAAAGTGATTCCGGAATCGAATCTGATTTTAGTGAAGGGTTCCATTCCCGGAGCAAAAAACACCTACGTGACAATCACCAAGTAATCTGTTCGCAGAAAGTATCTGCTATGAAAATTGAAGTCTTAAAAAAAGATGGAACAAAATCCGGCGAAACCGTCGAGCTGATGTCGGAGATTTTTGAGATCGAACCGAACGATCACGCGATCTATCAAGCGGTCCGGTCCTACTGGGCGAACCAGCGTCAGGGAACGCACAAAGTCAAAGCGCGGAATGAAGTGCGCGGCGGCGGAAAAAAACCGTTCTCGCAGAAAAAAACGGGCCGTGCCCGTCAAGGCACCAGCCGGTCGCCGTTGATGCCGGGCGGCGGATCGATCTTCGGACCGAAACCGCATGATTATGTGGTGAAACTTCCCGCTAAAGTGAAACGCCTTGCACGGAAATCGGCGTGGTCGCACAAATTAAAAGACGGTCAGATCGTGGTGGTGGAAGATTTTTCGTTCTCGACGCCGAAAACGAAAGAAATGACCACCATCCTGAAATCGTTGCAGGTCGGCGGAAAAAAAGTACTGCTGCTGACCCCGAAAACGGACGAAGGTGTGTTGAAATCGGGACGAAACATTCCGACGCTCAACGTGCTGGAAGCGGCCAAAGCGTCGACCTATGACATCCTGAACAACAACGTCGTGTTGATCCAAAAAAGCGGCGTGGATGTGATCAACAAAACATTTGCTCATTAATATATAAAGCGGCAGCGATTATGGCAGCGACCCTCATACAACCTTTGTTGACTGAAAAGATGACCGAATTGACGGCCAAACGTCAATACGCATTTAAGGTCGACCCGAATGCGAACAAGATTACCATTGCGAAGGCGGTCGAGAAAAAATTCAACGTCAATGTGCTCAGCGTGCGCACGACCAATGTCAAAGGGAAGATGAAATCCCAGATGACTCGCCGCGGCCGCATCGCCGGAAAACGGAGCGATTGGAAAAAAGCGATCGTCACGTTGAAAGACGGACAAACCATTGATTTCCTTGCTAACGTTTAACGAGAAGAACGACCCATGGCATTACGCAAATTAAAACCGACCACCGCTGCGACCCGGTATTATTCGATCGCAACGTTCGATGAGATCACGAAGACGACGCCGGAAAAGTCGCTTCTGGAAAAGATCAATAAATCCGGCGGCCGCAACAATCACGGCCGTGTGACGTCGCGTCATCGCGGCGGCGGACACAAACGCCGTTATCGCGTGATCGATTTCAAACGCGACAACCGGAACATCGAAGGGAAAGTTGTCTCGATTGAGTACGATCCGAACCGGACATGTTATATCGCGCTCGTTCATTATGTGAACGGCGACAAACGGTATATCCTGGCTCCCGAAGGACTGAAAGTCGGAACAAAAATTATCGCCGGCGAAACTGCCGACATTCTCACCGGCAACGCGCTGCCGTTGAAAGCGATCCCGGTCAACACGCAGGTGCATAATATCGAATTACGTCCCGGAAAAGGTGGACAAATTGCCCGCAGCGCCGGAAACTTCGCGACGGTGCAGGCAAAAGAAGGCCGTTTCGTGCTGCTCAAGTTCCCCTCCGGTGAAGCACGCAATGTTCTTGCCGAATGTTACGCGACCATCGGTCAGCTCGGAAATCTCGATCATGAAAATATCAGCTACGGAAAAGCGGGGCGCTCGCGCTGGTTGGGAATTCGTCCGTACGTGCGCGGTGTGGCAATGAACCCCGTCGACCATCCGATGGGCGGCGGCGAAGGAAAAACGTCGGGCGGCGGTCACCCGGTCAGTCCGTGGGGTCAAAAATCCAAAGGTTTGAAGACCCGCAAACGCAAAAAACAATCCAGTCAATATATCGTTAAGCGTCGCAAGTAATTACGAGAGCACTATGAGTCGTTCACTCAAAAAAGGTCCTTACATTGATTCGCGCCTCCTCCAAAAAGTGGAAGCGTTGAACAAATCCAACAAAAAACAGGTGATCAAAACGTGGGCACGCGCCTGCACGATCTCTCCGGAGTTCGTCGGACACACGTTCGCCGTGCACAACGGCAACAAGTTCATCCCGGTGTATGTTCAGGAAGCGATGGTCGGACATAAACTCGGCGAATTTGCACCGACCAGAATTTTCCGCGGCCATCCCGGTCTCAAGACCGAAGCGGCGGCGTAATCCTCTTTATTGGAGTCTACTATAATGGAAGCAAAAGCAATACAGCGATATGTCGGAACCTCCCCGCGCAAGATGCGCATCGTCATCGATCTCATCCGCGGGAAATCGGTCGGCGAAGCGATGAACATTCTGCACTTTCAGCCGAAACATGCGGCGAAATCTGCGGAAAAAGTGCTGCGTTCCGCCGTTTCCAATTTTCAGAATAAAGATGTCAATGCCGGCACCAGCACGGACGATCTGTTCGTGAAGGAAGTGTTCGTGAACGGCGGCGCCCAAATGAAACGGATCCTGCCGGCGCCGATGGGCCGGGCATACCGCATGATCAAGCGTTCGCATCATTTGACGATCGTCGTCGACAAACGCGCATCCAAAAAAAAATAATTTTCAGCTGAGGAGTCACTTTGGGACAAAAAATTAATCCGGTCGGCTTTCGCTTAGGGGTCATTAAAGGTTGGGATTCCAACTGGTACGACGAAAAGAACTACGCCGGGAAACTTCAGGAAGACATGATGGTGCGGAATTACCTCCGCAATCGATTGAAAAAAGCGGGCGTCTCCAAAATTCTCATCGAACGCACGCCGAAAAATGCCCGCATCACGATCAACACCTCGCGGCCCGGCGTGGTGATCGGCAAAAGCGGAAAAGAGATCGGTCAGCTGGAAGAAGAGCTGAAAAAAGTGACGAACAAAGAGGTGAAGATCCTCATCAGCGAAATCAAACGTCCGGAACTGGACGCGCAATTGATCGCGGAGAACATTGCGGCACAGCTGGAAGGACGTATCGCGTTCCGTCGTGCGATGAAGCAGGCGATCACGGCGGCGATGCGCATGGGCGCCGAAGGAATCCGCGTGAAGTGCGGCGGACGCCTGGGCGGAGCCGAAATCGCGCGGACCGAACAGTATAAGGAAGGCCGGATCCCGCTGCACACGCTGCGCGCCGATATCGATTACGCGCATGCCGAAGCGGCCACGATCTACGGCAAAATCGGCGTGAAGGTGTGGATCTGCAAAGGGGAAGTGCTCGACCGTTCCGCAAAATAATTAGAACCGAAATCGGAGTCGTACAATATGTTAATGCCCAAAAGAGTAAAATTTAGAAAAGCGCAACGCGGCCGGATGAACGGTGTCGCGACGCGCGGCGCATCGGTCGCTTTCGGCGACTACGGACTGAAAGCGATGGAACCGGGTTGGATCTCCGCCCGCCAGATCGAAGCGGCCCGCGTGGCGTTGACCCGCCTGATGAAACGCGAAGGAAAAGTGTGGATCCGCATATTTCCCGATAAACCGGTGACCAAAAAACCGGCGGAAACTCGGATGGGGAGCGGTAAAGGGGCTCCGGAATTCTGGGTGGCGGTGGTAAAGCCGGGAAGGATCATGTTCGAAGTGGGGGGGATTAAAAAGGAACTGGCACAGGAAGCACTGAAACTGGCGACTCACAAACTGCCGATCAAAACAAAATTCGTTTCACGCACCGATTTGGTGGCGTAAGGAGCACGAGATGAAATCACAAGAATTGCGTCAATTGACCACCGATGAATTGGTGAAACGGATCGATGAAAATCGCGAATCGCTCGCGACCATGAAGTTCCAGAAAACGACCAGTCAGGTCGAAAATTCATCGAAGTTCACCAGTCTTCGCAAGGACATTGCCCGGATGAAAACCATCATCCGCGAGCGCGAACTTTCTTCCACCAACGCTGCAGCAAAGTAAGAGAAGAGAATATTCAATGGAAGCACGAAACAATCGCAAGACCAGAACGGGAAAAGTCGTCAGCAACAAGATGTCCAAAAGCATCGTGGTGGCGATCGAACGCAAAGTGGCGCACCCCCTCTATAAAAAATACTTCCGGCGGACGACCAAGTTCTACGCGCACGACGAGAAGAATGAGGCCGGCATCGGCGATACCGTGAAGATCATGGAGACGCGGCCGTTGAGCAAATTGAAACGGTGGCGTTTGGTGGAAATCGTGACCAAAGCCAAATAATTGAACGACAGACGTACGACAGTTCGGAGACGACAATGATACAGGAAGAAACCAATTTAGTAGTAGCAGACAATTCCGGCGCGAAGAAGGTCCGCTGCATCCGTGTGCTCGGCGGTCATGACCGTCGGTACGCCTCGGTCGGCGACCTGGTGGTCGTGTCCGTAAAATCGGCCATTCCCGGCGCCGGCGTCAAAAAAGGGGAAGTTTCCCGTGCGGTGGTCGTTCGTACGACCAAAGAGATCGGCCGGAAGGATGGTTCGTACATCCGGTTCGACGAAAATGCCGTGGTGTTGATCAACCAGCAAAATGAGCCGCGCGGAACGCGTATTTTCGGTCCGGTGGCGCGCGAACTGCGCGAACGCCAGTTCATGAAAATCGTATCCCTTGCACCCGAAGTATTGTAATTGAGAAAGAGAATCCGTCATGCACGTGAAAAAAAATGATATCGTCGTCGTCATCTCCGGCAACTCGCGCGGCAAAGAAGGCAAGGTCCTGAAGGTTATCCCGGAAAAAAACCGCGTGATCGTGGAGGGAGTGAACATTGTCAAACGGCACACACGTCCGTCGCAAAGCAATCCGCAGGGGGGCGTCGTGCAAAAGGAAGCACCCATCCATTCGTCGAACGTCATGGTGAAAGATCCGAAAACGGGAGAGAAGACCCGCATCGGGTATGCGCGCACGAAGGATTCCGTAAGCGGAAAGAAAAAAGTGATGCGTGTCGCTCGCAAGAGCGGCGAAATGTTCTAATATTTTTATCATCGGTGTCACGCGAAGAACGTGGCGCACACAACTGAGAAACGATCATGGCTAAAGAGAAGAAACAGGAAGAGAAAAAAGGACCGGCAGTCCGCGAAGCGGGTGTCGCTCCGCGGTTGGCGGAGAAGTATAAGAAAGACATCATCCCGGCGATGATGAAAAAGTTTAACTATAAGAACGTGATGCAAGTGCCGAAACTCGAGAAGATCTCCGTGAATATCGGCGTCGGCGGTGCGACACAGGATGCCAAACTGCTGGAAACGGCCGTGGCGGAACTGGAACTCATCACCGGACAAAAAGCGGCGATCACCAAAGCGAAAAAGGCAATCTCGAACTTCAAACTCCGGCAGAATCTTCCCATCGGCGCCCGCGTAACGCTGCGCAGCCGCATGATGTATGAATTTATGGACCGTCTGATCAGCTTGGCGATGCCCCAGATCCGCGACTTCCGCGGCATCTCGGACCGTTCGTTCGATGGCCGCGGCAACTACACGCTCGGCATCAAAGAACAGATCATCTTTCCGGAAATCGATGCGGACCGCGTGACGAAGATCTCGGGCATGGATGTGACATTCGTGACGACCGCCGAAACGGATATGGAAGCATTGGAACTGCTGAAATTGTTCGGCGTTCCGTTCGTGAAACGTGAACAACCAGTCGCAAAGGCAAGTTAATAAAGGGAATCTATGGCAAAACTCAGTTCCGTAGCGCGTCAACGACGCCGTGAAAAATTGGTGGCAAAATATGCCGCTAAACGCAAAGAGTTGATTGAAAAAGGGGATATGGAAGCGCTGCGCCTTCTTCCCCGTGACAGCAACCCGACACGATTGCACAACCGTTGCTTCCAAACCGGACGTTCGCGCGGGTATTACCGGAAATTCGGACTCGGCCGTTTGGCGTTCCGTAAATTAGCGCACGAGGGAAAAATCCCCGGTCTTACGAAAGCAAGCTGGTAACATTTTTAGGAGAACGTTTTAGCATGGCTCATTCAGATCCGATCGCCGATTATCTCACCCGACTTCGCAACGCGATCCAGGCGAAACATAAAAAAGTCGAGATTCCCGCTTCCAATGTGAAGAAGGAGATCACCCGCATTCTGGCGGAGAACAAACTGATCAATAAGTACGACGTCGTGTCCGACGACAAACAAGGAGTGATCCGGATCGCGCTGAAATATTATGCCGGTGCGAACGTCATCAAAGGATCGCGCCGCGTCAGCACGCCGGGTCGCCGGGTGTACCGTCCGGTGGAAGATCTTCCGCGCGTCAGCAACGGACTCGGGCTGGCGATCGTGTCGACCTCAAAGGGTTTGATGTCGGACAAACAAGCACGTAAAGCAAATGTCGGCGGAGAAGTTCTCTGCCTCATCTGGTAAAAGGAGTACAGACCGTGTCACGTATTGGAAAAAAATTGATCGTCGTTCCGAACGGCGTCACCATTTCGGTCACCAACAACAAGGTCACCGTTAAAGGAAAAAACGGCGAGTTGAAAGAACAACTGCACGCCAATGTGGGCCTGGAAGTGAAGGGGAGCGAAGTAACGGTAACCCGGAAATCGGAAGAACGCTCCGTTCGCGCCATTCACGGCACGACGCGCGCGAACATCGCGAACATGATCAAAGGGGTCTCCGAAGGATTCTCCAAAAAACTGGAATTGGTCGGCGTCGGCTATAAAGCCGAAATGAAGGGAAAAAATCTGGCTCTCGCGCTCGGGTTTTCGCATCCGATCATCTTCCGCGCGCCCGAAACCATCAAAATCGAAACACCGTCGCAGACGAACATCGTCATCAGCGGATTCGACAAACAATTGGTCGGACTGGTGGCGGCAAAAATTCGTTCGTTCAAACTCCCCGAACCGTACAAAGGCAAAGGGGTGAAATACGAAGGGGAAGTGCTCCGCCGGAAAGCCGGTAAAACTGCGGCAAGTTCGAAATAATATTTCTTGAATTGACCTTATGATTAAAAAAGACACAACCAAACGGCGTCTGCGCATCAAACAGACCATCAGAAAACGGGTCTTCGGATCCACGGAGCGGCCCCGGTTTTCCGTCTACCGCAGCTTGAACGACATTTACGGACAGATCATCGATGATGTGACCGGAAAAACGCTGGTGGCATTATCCACCAACTCCAAAGAAGTAAAGGGGGAGCTCGCGGCGGCCAAAACGAAAGTGGAAAAAAGTTCGGTGGTGGGCAAACTGCTCGCGAAAAAAGCGCTGGAAAAGAACATCAGTGCCGTTGTGTTCGACCGGAACGGATATCTGTACCACGGCCGCGTGAAAGCGTTCGCCGACGGAGCGCGTGAAGGCGGATTAAAATTCTAACCTTCAGGAGCGCCGTCCCATTGTCGTGTCGTCCAATGGCAGGACAGCGCCCTTTGGAGGCGTTAATCTAGGTTCGAATCCTGGCACGACAGCAAACATTTTGAACAACAAATTACCAAAGAGGGTGTACCTTGGCTCGAATTAAAACAAGTGATCTTGATCTGAAGGACAAACTGGTCCACATCAACCGCGTGGCAAAAGTGGTGAAAGGCGGGCGCCGGTTCAGCTTCAACGCCATTGTGGTCGTCGGCGACGGAAACGGATATGTGGGGATCGGATTGGGAAAGGCGAACGAAGTGGCCGATGCGATTTCCAAAGGGACCGATGACGCAAAAAAACATGTCGTGAAAGTACCGCTGATCAACGGAACGGTCCCCCACGATGCGCTCGGAAAATTCGGCGCCGGGAAAGTGTTGCTGCGTCCGGCGGCTCCCGGTACGGGACTGATTGCCGGCGGCGGCGTGCGTGCCGTTCTCGAAATGGCGGGCGTGAAGGACGTGTTGACCAAACAAATGGGATCCGCCAATCCGCACAACGTCGTGAAAGCGACCCTCCGGGCTCTGTTGTCAATGCGCGATGCACGAATGGTGGCGGCGGAACGCGGAATCTCCGTGCAAGAACTTTTTCAAAACTAATCGAAGTGTGAGCGATCATGGCAGCGCCGAAAAAAATCAAAATTACGCAGAAGGTCAGCATCATCGATACGCTGGCAAAACATAAAGCGACGATCAAAGCGCTCGGCCTCGGCCGTCCGAACTATTCGGTCGTGCATACCGAAACACCGCAGATTCGCGGAATGATCAACGCCGTCCGCCACTTGGTGACGGTGGAAGAAGTAAAATCATAATTTTTCATACGTCTGCCGCGGCAGACGGGCGAGCTCCGACTCCGGAGCGACAGTCCCACAACGGAGAATATCATGGCTAACATACTTTCGAATTTAAAATACGCCGCCGGTTCGCGGAAAAAGAAAAAACGGATCGGCCGCGGTCAGGGATCAGGGCACGGCGGAACGTCGACACGCGGTCACAAAGGACAGGGCTCGCGCTCCGGATCCGGTTTAAAAAGAAATTTTGAAGGGGGCCAGATGCCCCTCGTTCGGCGTCTGCCGAAATTCGGTTTTACTCCCCGCAATCGCGTGGAATACGCGGTGGTGAACGTGGATGCGCTGCAGAAATTCGTCGATGAGAAAAAGATCACCGACGGAATCGTGTCGCCGGAAGTGTTGTTGTCCATCGGCGCCGTGTCGGACAAACGTTCGCCGGTGAAAATTCTCGGCAACGGGGAACTGAAAGTGAAATTGACGGTGAGTGCGCACAAATTCAGCGCTTCCGCGGTCGAAAAGATCACGGCAGCGGGAGGAACGACCAAAGAAATTTCCAACGAAAAAGTTGCTGCTTAACTTATCTGACGAACATCAATGAGTAAATTCACCGAAAGTTTCAGAAATATTTTTAAGATCGAGGAGCTCCGCACGCGGGTGTTGTTTACCGCGGCTCTGCTCATCGTCGTCCGTATCGGGTCGCATGTCACCCTGCCGGGCGTCGATGCCGGCGTGTTGGCGGATGCGATGAGAAATCAGTCGGACAATACGCTCTTCGGATTGTATGATCTGTTCGTCGGCGGTGCATTCAGCAATGCGGCCATCTTCGCTCTCGGTATCATGCCGTATATCAGCGCCTCCATCATCATTCAGCTGCTCGGTGCCGTTGTACCGTTCTTCCAGAAATTGCAGAAGGAAGGGGAAACCGGACGGAAAAAGATCAATCAGTACACGCGTTTGGGTACGGTCGTCATCGCATTGCTGCAAGCGTGGGGTGTCAGCGTTCGGCTCGAAAGTCTGAATGCGAACGGCATTCCGATCGTTCCGGCGGAAGTGGCCGGATTTTTCTTCGCCGCAAGCACGATGATCTTCCTCACCGCCGGAACCATGTTTATGATGTGGCTGGGGGAACAGATCACTGAACGGGGATTGGGGAACGGTATCTCGCTCATTATTTTTATCGGTATCATTGCGCGATTCCCGCACGCCGTGCTGGATGAACTTCAGCTGGTCAGTTCCGGTGCGCGGCCGATCATCGTAGAGATCATTATCTGGGGTGCGATGCTGCTCATCGTCGCCGGCGTGATCATGGTGACGCAGGGAACGCGCCGTATTCCGGTGCAATATGCCAAACGCCTGGTGGGACGCAAGGTGTACGGCGGCGTCACGCAATACATTCCGATGCGCGTGAACACGGCCGGTGTTATGCCGATCATCTTCGCGCAGTCGATCATGTTTATTCCGACAACGATTCTCACATTTTTTCCGGACAGCGAGTTCGTCGGTTCGGTTGCCGAATATCTGGATTATACGTCGTATACGCATGCCTTCTTATACGGATTGATGATCGTGTTTTTCACCTATTTTTATACTGCGATCGCTTTTAATCCGAACGACGTGGCGGACAACATGCAGAAGAACGGCGGGTTTATTCCCGGCATCCGGCCCGGAAAACATACGGCCGATTTTGTCGACAATATTCTTACGAAGATTACGCTGCCCGGATCGATCTTTCTGGCGATCATTGCGATCCTGCCGACCTTCATGATGAAGTTCGGTATCACGTCCAGTTTTGCGTCGTTCTTCGGCGGCACCAGTTTGTTGATCTCGATCGGCGTGGCGCTTGATACGTTGCAGCAGATCGAATCGCATTTGATGATGCGGCATTACGACGGTTTCATGAAAAGCGGCAAGATCAAAGGCCGCATCGGTCGGTAATGTCGGTTCATCTGAAATCGCCGGACGAAATCGCGTTGATGAGGGAGAGCTGCAGGATCGTCAGTGATGTGATCAAGCTGATCGGCACCCAGATCAAACCGGGCGTATCGACGGCACAGTTGGATGCAATGGCGGAAGATTATATTCGCAGTTGTCATGCGGAACCGGCGTTCAAGGGATACGGTTCTGACCCGAAAAATTTGTTTCCTGCGACGCTCTGCATCTCCATCGACAGCGAAGTGGTGCACGGGATTCCGGGGAAAAGAATACTGAGGGAGGGGGAGATCGTTTCGATCGATGTGGGAGCGAAGAAGAACGGGTTTTACGGTGACGGTGCCTATACCTTCCCGGTCGGTGCGGTGAATGAAGAAAAACAGCGCCTGATGAAAGTGACCAAAGAGTCACTCGAACGGGCGGTGGAGCAGGCGGTCGAAGGAAACCGGGTCGGAGACATCGCGCACGCGGTACAATCGTTGGT
>CAZRWF010000086.1:0-11873 GCA_964603685.1 uncultured Chitinophagaceae bacterium | reverse complement strand
GTTCATCCTTCGATGCGTCCCGATCAAAAAACGATCGGGACTTACTCAGGTCCGAAGGACTCCTTCGGAGATGAACGTTGAATCTCTGAGGCTCAATCACGAGCCGTTCATCCCATGGAATAGCGTGTCAGCGAAGTCGGGACGAACGTGTTGAATGCCTGAAGGTCTCCGTCGGAGATGATTCACACAACTCACATTTTTCCTCGAAAATATTCCACGGTCCGCTTCAATCCTTCGTTCAGCGAAACCGACGGCAACCACCCGAGTGCCTTGTTGATCTTTTGGGAGGAGATAACGCTCCGCATCTGTTCCCCCGCCTTTGCCGGAACATGTTTCTCTTCGCACCCGGAACCGGTCAATCCTCTGATAAGACCGAACAATTGATTCACATCCGTTTCGATGCCGGTTCCAATATTATAAATGCCGGAAGTATCGTCGTTCAATCCGAGCAGGTTCGCTTTCACCACGTCGCCGACGAAGACATAATCACGCGTCTGTTTCCCGTCTCCGTTGATCACCGGTTGTTCCCCTTTCAGCATCTTCTGCGTGAAAATCGCCACCACGCCGGCATCGCCGTGCGGATTCTGCCGCGGTCCGTAGATATTCGCATACCGGAAGATCACATGATCGATGCCGTACAGTTCCTTGTAGAAAAAAAGATATTTTTCGCTCACCAGCTTGGTGATTCCATAGGGAGACAACGGACGCATCGGATGAAGTTCGTCCGCCGGAAAATAGTCCTGCTCGCCGTAGATGGCGCCGCCGGTGGAAGCGAAGAGAACTTTTTTTAATCCGTACTTTCTGCCGTTTTCCATCAAGTTGAGAAATCCAAGAACATTCACCGTTGCGTCGAACTTCGGGTCGGCCACGGAACGCCGAACGTCCATCTGCGCGGCATGGTGGCACATTACCTCGATCTTTTCGTCGCGAAAAATCCTTTCTACCTGTTCATCCCGAATATCCATTCGGTAGACTTTTGCCGCGTGGTGGACGTTCTCTTCCTTTCCACTGGAAAAGTCATCCACGATCACGACGCGATGTCCGGCAGCAATGAAGGCGTCGGCAATGTGTGATCCAATAAATCCGGCACCGCCGGTGACGAGAATGTTCATTTTTCTTTTCCCTTTGTGATAATAATTGATTCATCCTTCGATGTGTCCCGATCAAAAACCGATCGGGACTTACTCAGGTCCGAAGGACTCCTTCGGAGATGAACGTCACGAACGATGATTATTCTTTCAATCCCTTTTTCCCGATATCGGTCCGGAAATATGCCCCGTCGAACGAAATTGCACGGACGGCATCGTAGGCCGACCGGATCGTCTCTTTCAGTCCGCTCCCGATCGCCGTCACACCGAACACTCTACCCCCGGCCGTCACGTAATTTTCCTGTTCTTTTTTCGTCCCGGCATGAAAAACGACGGCACCTTTCTTCTTCGCTGCATCCAGTCCCGTGATGTGTTTTCCCTTTTCATATCCGTCAGGATAACCGCCGGATGCAATCACTACGCAGACTGCAGAATCGCTCTTTAATAAAAGCGTATAGGAAGCAAGGGTTCCCGTAGCACATGCGGCGAACAGATCGTACGGATCACTGTCGATCAGCGGCATTACCACCTGCGTTTCCGGATCGCCGAGCCGGCAGTTGTACTCCACCACTTTCGGCCCCGCGTCGGTGATCATCAATCCGACATATAAACATCCGGTATACGGAAATCCTTCCGCTGCCATTCCGCGCAACGTCGGTCGAATGATTTCCCGCTCCACCCGTTCGACGATCTGCGATGTCACCACCGGTGCCGGCGCATACGCACCCATGCCGCCGGTATTTTTTCCAGTATCACCGTCGCCGATGCGCTTATGATCCTGTGCCGGCGATAAGAGCACATACTGTTCACCGTCGCACAAAGCGAAGATCGACGCCTCTTCACCCTTCATAAATTCCTCGATCACCACGGTGGTTCCGGCGTCGCCGAAAATTTTTTGTTCCACATATTCCTTCAACACCGCAATCGCCTCGTCCGCCGTCGCAACGATGGAGACCCCCTTCCCCGCGGCTAGCCCGTCCGTTTTAATCACGTACGGACCCGGAGTCGAGCGGATGTGTTCGATCGCGCGTTGTTGCTCCGACGGACGGAAAGAGGCATACCCGGCTGTCGGAATCGCATGCCTCTTCAAAAAATCTTTCAGGAACTTCTTACTTCCTTCCACACGGGCGGCCGCCGCTGTGGGACCAAAAATCGTCAATCCGGCCTTTTGAAATTCATCGACGATCCCTGCGACAAGGGGTGTTTCGTTGCCGACGATGGTCAGATCGATGGACCGAGACCGTGCGAACTCCGCCAACCCCGAAAGATCTTCCGTTGCGATCGGTACACACTCCGCTAGTTCGGCAATGCCGGCATTCCCGGGTGCGCAATATATTTTCGTCACTTTCGGACTGGACGAAAGCCGCCAGACGATTGCATGTTCCCTTCCGCCGGAACCGACGACGAGCACTTTCATCGGTCAGACCTCCAGGAATTTGGTGAAAATTTTGGACAGTTCTCCCGTCAACTTGATGCGGTTGTAGCGGTCCGCCACGTCCGGACGGGCACCGCGCAGTTCTTTCCGTTCATACCGGTGATATTGTTCCACGATGGCGGCAGCAATTGCCGTCACGTCGGTCGGCTCCACGCACGTTCCGCCGGCCTCTTCGATGATGGAACGGATATATCCTTTCGGCACACATCCGAAGATCGTTTTCCCGGTACCGATATACTCGAATATTTTTCCCGGCGTCGTCCAATCATCCTGCATCATCACCCACAACACATCCGATGCCAGCAGATATTTCACCGCTTCTTTATGTTCCAAATATCCGACAAGGTTGACGGCGTTCTGCAGGCCCAATTGATTTACCAAATTGATATGTTCGGGACGGAATAATCCGACAAAACACGCTTCGATCCGCCCCCGCAGTTGTGCATGCTCCTTGAAGACCTTCGCCAATGCCTGAAGGAAATAGACCGGCGTGATATTCCCGTAAAACATTCCGGAATAGGTGATCCGCATCTTTTCGATGTGCGGAAGAATTTCCGGATTGCTGATACGGACATCTTCGGGATCGAATCCGTGCGGCAGAATCGTCACATCCGTGTGCCGGAGGAATTTATGCCGTGTCAGCAGCTCTTCCTTGACGCGCCGGTGCGTCACGGTAATCATGTCGCTTTTATGCACCACCCGTTTCTCTTTTTTGAAATGGATGTACCGGTGGAGCGGCGTGGGGAAAAATTTAAACGGATACTGGAGCCAGGAATCGCGGTAGTCGATGACCAGCGGGATGTTGTGCCTTTTTTTCAATTCCACGCCGATCAAAAAATCGGTTACCGGCGGT
The DNA here is from genome assembly GCA_964603685.1 of uncultured Chitinophagaceae bacterium. GTDB lineage: Bacteria > Bacteroidota > Ignavibacteria > UBA10030 > UBA8401 > UBA8401. The sequence continues at coordinate 8,497 of CAZRWF010000086.1, read as the reverse complement.
GATGTGGCGAAGATAACGTCGAATTTCTCTTTCGCGATCAGTTCGGTGGCCGCTTTCAGGGCATGTCTCTTCCATCCGATTTTGTTGTCGGGAATGAAAAAAAGGTCGCTGATGAAGTTCAGTATCCGCCGCGTCCGCTCCTTCGGCATTTTGACGATCTCTTTTTTCTTCCGCACGACGGAATTCGGATCGGTGGATTGCGTCCGGACAATCGGAATATTCAGATGTTCGATCTCCTTCAGCAGCGATTCGTCCTTCGTATAATATGCCGTCGGACCGACCGTAAGGATCGTCGGCTGCCAGCCGAATTGCGGGAGATATTTCGCAAACTTCAGCGTCCGCTGCACACCGCTGCCGCCCATCGGCGGAAAATAATAGGAGATAATGAGGACTTTTTTCATCACAGAACGGTCAAAAATTTCGGTGAACGTGTCAGTACTTCGCAACCGTTTTCACGCACCGCCACGGTATCTTCGATGCGAACGCCGAATTTTCCCGGCAGATAGATTCCCGGTTCAATGGTGATCACGTTTCCGGTGTGGATGATCTCTTTGCTGTTCGGTGCGATTCGGGGGAGTTCATGGATCTCCAATCCGACACCGTGGCCGAGCGAATGGCCGAAATATTTTCCGTATCCGCTCCGTGCGATCCGCTGCCGGGCGATCGTATCCAGCCGGCGCGCGCGGACTCCGTTGCGAACGGCATCTACCGCACTCGTTTGCGCGTGTAATACGGTCTGATACACTTTTTTCATCTCTGCGGTCGGCTTCCCGACACAGAGGGTCCGCGTCATGTCCGAATGATACCCGCCGACGACACAACCGAAATCGAGCATGACGAACTCGCCGGCACGGATCTTTTTTGCCGTCGCCCGTCCGTGCGGAAGCGCGGTTCGGCTGCCGCTGAGCACAATGGCGTCGAACGCATCTTTCTCCGCACCGAATTTTTTGTGCAGGTACGAAATTTCGGCGGAAATATCGAGTTCCCGGATTCCCGGACGGATGATGTCCAGCAGATGGCGAAAGACGCTGTCCGAAATATCGAATGCTGTTCGGAGCTGCAGCATTTCGGAGCGGTCCTTCACCGCACGTACGTTTTCAGAGAGACCGGCGACGGAAACAAGTTCTTTGCGGCCGAGACGTTTTTTCATCACTGCATATTCGGCGGCGGAAAGATGATCGGTTTCGACTCCGAGAGAGCGTATCGAACGAAAGAGTTTTAATGCATGGGCGGCGAGGAATAAATTTCCTTTGACGATGGAAGTAGAGTCGGAAACGACTTCCAGACGGACCTGCTCTTCATAACGGGAATCGGTGAAAAAGCGGACGGTTGATTCGGACACGAGCAGAAGTCCGTTCGTCCCGGAAAATCCGCAAAGATACCGCAGCGACGGAGAATGGGAAGTGATAAACGCGTCGACGTTGCGACGGCGCATCGCGTTTCGAAGGACGGAAATTCTTTCCTGAAATAATTCGGCCGACCGCATTGTTATCCGTGGTAGTTCGGTGCTTCTTTGGTAATGTGGATGTCGTGCGGATGACTTTCGCGCAATCCGGCATCGCTTATTTTGACGAACTGACCCCGTTCTTGCAGCGCCTGGATGGTTTCAGCGCCGCAATAACCCATTGCCGCCCGCAATCCGCCGACCATTTGATACACGGTGGCGCTCAACTCCCCTTTATACGGAACACGGCCTTCGATCCCTTCAGGCACGAGTTTCTGCACGTCGTCCTCCACATCCTGAAAGTACCGGTCCTTGCTCCCTTCTTTCATGGCATCCAGCGAACCCATGCCGCGGTACAATTTATACGTACGACCTTCATACAACACTTTTTCCCCGGGACTCTCCTGCAATCCCGCGAACAATCCTCCGATCATCACCGAATCGGCTCCGGCGGCAATCGCTTTAGCGATGTCCCCCGTTTGTTTGATGCCGCCGTCCGCAATCACCGGAATTTTGTACCGGTGCGCCATGGCAGCACACTCCAAAATTGCGGTCACCTGCGGAACGCCGACTCCTGCCACCACTCGCGTGGTGCAGATGGAACCGGGACCGATGCCGATCTTCACCGCATCCGCACCCGCCTTGATGAGATCTTTCGTCGCTTCCGCCGTTCCGACATTTCCCGCAATCACATCGATGGCAAACTTCGCTTTCACCCTTTTTAACATTTCGATCACCCCTTTGGAATGACCATGCGCCGTATCGATGATCACCACATCCACGCCCGCTTTTACGAGCGCATCCACCCGGTCCACCGTATCGGCGGTAACGCCGACCGCCGCACCGACGCGAAGACGGCCGTGTTTGTCCTTACAGGCGTTCGGATATCTTTTTTTCTTCTGAATATCCTTGAACGTGATGAGCCCTTTCAGCTTGCCGTTTTTATCCACCACCGGAAGTTTTTCGATTTTATGTTTTTGCAGAATCACTTCGGCCTCTTCCAACGTCGTCCCGATCGGCGCTGTGATGAGATTGGCTGATGTCATCACATCAGCAACCTTTAATGCACGATTCGGTTGAAAGCGGAGATCGCGGTTGGTGAGAATGCCGACCAGTTTCCCATCCGCCACGATGGGAATTCCGGAAACGCTGAATTTGGACATCAGATCCAGCACATCCCCGACTGTTTTGTCGGCCGTGAGGGTGACGGGATTCATGATCATGCCGCTTTCGGAACGTTTCACTTTGTCCACCTCTTCCGCCTGCCGGTCGATGGTGAGGTTTTTGTGAATAATGCCGATCCCCCCTTCCCGGGCCAGCGCGATCGCCATTTCGGATTCGGTGACCGTGTCCATCGCCGCCGACAGCAGCGGAATATTCAGGCGGATAGTGTTCGTCAATCGGGTGGAAACATCAACGTCGCGCGGCACGACGGAAGACTTTGCGGGAACGAGCAGCACGTCGTCGTACGTGATCGCTTCGCCGATGATCTTTTTTGATCTCATAGGGTATCCTTGGGATTAAAACAAACGAAGGATGCGGCGTGCATCCTTCGAACATCGAAAAATTCGATCGGGAGATCGGTTAATGGAAATATGCCGTAAATTGCCTGTAGGTGCCAATCCAAAACCAGATGATGGTATCGTGCTGTTCCACTCCCAATGCCCGGTGGCGGCTTCCGACGCGCATGGACCACGCGCCGTCCACCTTTAAGAGACGGAGCAGCGGGTGATTGGGATATTCTTTGATGACCGAAAAATTATTGTCGGCGAACTTCCGTACGCGCAACGGAAGCCGTTCATACTGTTCGGAAAATTGTTCCGCTGCAACGTGCGTCATAATTGCCTGAATTTGCCGTCGGCAAAACTCTGTTTCGCTTTCGCCATTGCATCGTCCAGCTTCTTCTCCTTCACATTCTCGTCGAAATCCTTGTCCCACGAATCGCCGTCGAACTCGTCGAACCATTCCCGCAGTCTGGCACGCTCTTCTTTCGAGAGTTCGTAGATCTTCGATTGGATCTGTTCGAGGAGATTCATTCCGCCGTCTCCTTACATGAACGCGCCGTGTCCGGTGATGTCTTCACCGATAATCAGCGTATGCATTTCGTGTGTTCCTTCATACGTCTTCACGGATTCGAGGTTTGCCGCGTGCCGCATGATCGGATATTCGTCCAGGATACCGTTTGCTCCGTGGATCTCCCGTGCCATGCGGGCAATTTCGAGCGCATGGTGCACATTGTTCCGTTTCGCCATGGAGATCTGCGTAAATTTCACTTTGCCTTGATCTTTTAACCTGCCGAGCTGCAGGCACATCAATTGTGCTTTGGTGATCTCGGTGAGCATGTGCACCAATTTTTCCTGCGTCATCTGGAACGCCGCGATCGGTTTGCCGAATTGGATGCGGGATTTTGCATACTGCAGCGAAGAATCATAACAGGCCATCGCTGATCCGATCACGCCCCACGAAATTCCGTACCGCGCTTGACTGAGACACATCAGCGGCGATTTGAGACCTTCGGATTTTGGCAGCAGGTTCGCTTCCGGAATCCAGCAATCCTGAAACACCAATTCGGACGTCACCGAGGCGCGCAGAGAATGTTTCCCGTGCATTTCCGGCGCCGAAAATCCTTTCGCCCCTTTTTCCACCAAAAATCCTCGGATGACGCCGTCCAGTTTCGCCCAGACCACCGCCACGTCGGCGAGCGTTCCGTTCGTAATCCACATCTTCGCACCGTTCAGTACGAAGCCCCCATCTTTTTTCTCCGCACGGGTGATCATGCCGCCGGGATTGGAACCGAAATCGGGTTCGGTCAAACCGAAACATCCGATTTTTTCCCCTTTGGCCAGTTTCGGCAGCCAGAAGTCCTTTTGTTCCTCGCTGCCGAAGGCGAAGATCGGATACATGACCAGTCCGCTTTGCACCGATGCAAAACTGCGGATGCCGCTGTCCCCGCGTTCCAATTCCTGCATCATTAAACCGTACGCCACATTGTTCAATTCCGCGCAGCCGTACTTCGCCGGCAACGTTGCGCCGAACAGACCGATATCCGCCATGCCTTTCACCAGATGCATCGGAAATGTTCCGGCGCGGTTATGTTTTTCTATGATCGGAATGACCTGTTCGTCCACGAATTCGCGGACAGTGTTGCGGACGAGAATTTCCTCTTCGGAGAGAAGGGAGTCGAGATTGAAGTAGTCTACGCCTTGAAATTTTGCCATGAAGTTCCTTATCGACCGGTGGGATATGTTTTGTATGGCCCAAAGTACCAAAATTTGTGCGGATTTTCAAGGAGCGTTTGCGGGAGCGGGAGGGTTTAAAATACGAAAGCCAGATGCAGCGGACCCCACCGAACGCTGCAGTCTGACTTTTCGTGTTGAGAGAAGGTTCTCTCGACTGTCTATTTTAAACTTATTGTTTCTGTGGCCGCGGCGCGAAGAAGTTGTTCGCAGAATTTTGCGACCTTTTCGCTGCCGTCATACATTGTTGCTTCTTGGACGGCATCAATCCCTTCTTTGTTCCCCAATTGAACGAGCGCTAATGCCGCCGCCATACGGAGCTGCTCTACTTTATCGGTCCGAAGCACGTCAATCAGCGACAACACTGCACCGTTCAGCCGGTATTCCGCAATAAAATTCGCGGCACTCTTCCGCAGTCCGGCATTGTCGGAAGTCAACGCGGCGATATAATTTTTTTCCGCTTTGTTCCAATCGACGGCAGCCGATGTTTTGGGAGAGGATGCGATGGCGGTGGCGAACAGCGAGAGGGTGAAGAGGATCGTGAAGGATGTTTTTTTCATTGTTTTCGATTTTCCATTCAGTGTGAAACGACCTGAATGTATTCGGACGGGACGCAGAAAAGTTTCAGCGGAGGCGGAAGATTTTTTTCCCCTTCCGCGGGCGGGATGGGAAAACAAGCCGGGACGGCAGGGTTTTCTGTGCCGCCGGACACGAACGTACGATTTTTACTCTTCGTGAACGGGGATTTTATACCTTTTGATCTTGAGATAGAGCGTCTTTTGCGTGATGCCGAGCGCCTTTGCCGTTTTGGCTCGGCTGTTCCGGAATTTTTTCAATGTACGTTCGATATGCAACCGCTCAAGTTCTTCGATGGTCATCATCGAAGCATCGGCCTCCCGCTCCGTCGCGTGCTGCTGCGGAACGGGATGTTGCGTCAGGATAAAATCCTTCGCCGTCACGACGTCGTCGTGCGACAGCAGGATCGCCCCTTCGATCGCATGTTCCAACTCGCGGATATTTCCCGGCCAGTCGTACGCCAGCAGCGATTGCAGCGCGTCGTCGCTGATCCGTTTCGGCACTTTCGATTTGGAATTTTTTCTTAAAAAATGATCGACGAGAAGCGGTATATCCTCTTTCCGCTCGCGCAGCGGAGGTATCCGCAGCGTCACCACATTCAACCGGTAGAGGAGATCTTCGCGGAACTTTCCCGCCTTCACTTCGGCGTGCAGATCCTTGTTGGTCGCGGAAATAATCCGCACATCCACTTGCATGGATGCGGTGCCGCCGACCCGCCGGAATTCCCCCGTCTCCAAAAAACGGAGAAGTTTGGGTTGTACGACCGGACTGATGTCTCCCACTTCGTCCAGGAACAGCGATCCTCCGTTCGCTACCTCTACCAATCCCTGTTTCATTTGGTGGGCATTGGTGAACGATCCTTTTTCATGGCCGAACAATTCGCTTTCGAGAAGATTGTCCGGCAACGATGCGCAATTGACGACAACGAACGGGCGGTCGCGGCGCGGACTTTTCGAATGCAGCAGGTGCGCCACCAGTTCTTTTCCCGATCCGCTCGGTCCGTGAATATGAACGATCGATTCGCTGCCGGCGACTTTTTCCGCGGTTGCGAGCATCGATCGCATGGAAGGGCTCCGCGCGATGATCTCTTTCTCCCCGCTCTTGCGCGACAGTTCATATTTCATCAATTCATTGTCGATGGCAAGACGCCGGTGTTCGATGGCGCGTTCCACCGTGGCCAGCAGTTCCTCCCGGTTGTACGGTTTCCCGACAAAATCATAAGCGCCGAGTTTGGTCGCCTCGATGGCCGTCTTGACATCCGCATAGTTCGACAACATGATGACTTTTGCGGTGGGATGATGTTCGTTGATGAATTTTAACACTTCCATTCCGCTCACACGGGGCATTTTGACGTCGAGCAGCACCACATCAATGGGACGCTGCTGAATGATGTTCATCGCGGCGGCACCGTCATTGGCGGTAAAGATCGTGTAGGATTTTTGTTCGGAGAGTTCTTCTTTCAGGACAAAACAGACGCTCGGCTCATCATCGACAATTAGAATGGAATGACTGCGGACCATCGGTAGCCTTTTGTACGGAACGACAGCTGAGAGGACGTGTTACTCGGCGGAAAGCACTCGTTCGATGGTGGTAAGCAGATCGACGAGGTCGTACGGTTTGCTGACAAAATCTTCGGCACCGAGTTTTTTGGATTCGATGGCGTTTTTCAGATCGGCGAAACCGGTTAACATGATCACTTTTGCTTCGGGGCGTTTTTCTTTGATAAATTTTAGCACTTCAAATCCATCCACACGAGGCATTTTAATATCGAGCAACACGAGGTGGAATGATTTCTGTTCGAGGATTGAAATCGCTTCGTCACCGTCCGCTGCGGAGACAACGGAGTACCCTTCTCCCTGTAACTCACTGCTGAGTACGTTTCGAAGTGCATCTTCATCATCGACCACAAGAATATTAAACGGTTGCGCCATAAATGCCTCAAGTGAAGTGGGATATTGTTTTCACCAAACAATAACGGTGAAATAATAGCCAAACGTCCATAAAAAATCAACAACAAACTTATTACAAGATACAAAATCTTGCTCATTCTGCAATCTAATTGTATCTTGGAACACAATGAGGAAGAACGCCTACGCCAAAATCAACTTGGGCTTACACGTAACGGGTAAACGTTCCGACGGTTTTCATGATATTCGGACGATATTTCACCGGATCAACCTGTTTGATGTGGTGGAAGTTGCCCCTTCCGAAGAAATTCTCCTCTCCTGTTCCGATCCGGCGATCCCGGCCGGTCCGGACAATTTGTGCTGGAAAGCGGTCGAATTGCTCCGCAAAGAATTACAGACCTCGGACGGTGCGGCGGTCGCGATCAAAAAAAATATCCCTGTCGGCGCCGGTCTGGGCGGCGGCAGCAGCGATGCCGCTGCGGTACTCCAGCTGCTTCCCGGCGTGTGGAACAAAACGGTACCGCCGGCGGTGTTACACTCCGTCGCCGCGCGAATCGGTTCCGACGTCCCTTTTTTTCTGCTGTCGGGTTCGGCCTACGGCGAAGGTCGCGGCGAATTGCTGACACCGATCGCATTGTCGCTGCCGTATTGGATACTTCTCATTAATCCGAACATCCACATCTCCACCCCGTGGGCGTACGGAAAACTTTCCGAACAATTCAACGGACATTTCCCGGTCCGCACGCGGATTCTCGATCAGTTCAACGCCGACCCGCTGGGGACGGTGATTGCTTCAACAAACGACTTTGAACCGGTCGTCTTTGCGGAACATTCCAAGATCAAAAAATTGAAGATACAATTAAAGGAACTGGGAGCCGTGCTCGCGTTGATGTCCGGCTCGGGATCGTCGATGTTCGGATTGTTCGACGATATGATTTCCGCGTTAAAAGCGGTGGAATTCTTCAATAAAGAACATTTTGTCCATCTGACCGAACCGAATTTTTCTCCGTTATAAGATGAAAAGAATCATTCCGTTCCTGCTGGCCGTGATCTCTTTTCCCAACATTCTCCCGGCACAAGAACAGAGGGACAGTGCCGCCGTTCGTTCTGATTCACTCTCCGTGGTCATTCCTATTCCGGCGATCGGCTCGATCGATCCCTACGGGATCTCCGCCGAAGTGATCGACGTCGCGACCCTCAAGCCGCTGGACCTGGAGAGCATCCTCGCCTCCGTCGCCCGCACGGGTCGGTGCGAGGTCGTCACCGAGGCGCCTCGCACCGCGAGTTTCGCCTCCGAGATCGCCGCGGGCCTCGCCGAGGAAGGCATGCTGAGC
>CAZRWF010000085.1:0-12049 GCA_964603685.1 uncultured Chitinophagaceae bacterium | reverse complement strand
CCGGCTGACCGAAGGGAAAGGGCTCATCAATACAGCGGTCCGAAGCGCCGGCAGTCCGAATCCGGAGCGATTCGTACTTGAACAAAATTATCCGAATCCGTACAATCCAGCCACCACCATCGCATTTTCGGTCGCCCATTCGGGAATCGTCACACTGCGCGTGTATGATCTACTCGGACGGGAGATCCGGACACTCATTGATGAACGGCGCGATCCGGGTTCGTATGCGGTCCGGTTCGACGGAGCGGGGCTGCCGAGCGGGGTTTATTTTTACCGGCTTTGTTCCGGCTCGTTCGTGAGTGCGAAAAAAATGTTGCTCAGTAAATAAAAGTATAAACCACAGATTCACAGAGACAAAAGGTAAACCGAATCTCCAGATTCGGTTTTTACAAATGCTTTACAACTCTTTGTGTAAAATGTTTTTCAACGCGGAGGCGCGGAGGAGACTATGGAAACCTTGTCAAGGTTTCAAATTATTATCTGTGTAATCCCTGCCTGCAGCAGGCAGGTGTGGCAATGTTTTTTGTGACTTTGTGTGATATTTTATTAAAAATTAATCTGTGAATCCCTGCCCCGCCTTCGGCGGGGTGTGGTTACAAAAAAATGTACAAAAACATAATTAATGAGGTTCACCTATGAAACATTTTGTTTCTTTTTATCGGTGTGTGATCCTTCTGCTGGCGGTGTCTGTTTTTTTCCCGACGGCGGAAGCAAAACATTCCGTTGCGCGCGAATGGAACGAAGCGATGATGAAAGCGATCCGGAAGGATCTGGCGCGGCCGCCGGTGCAGGCGCGGAATTTGTTTCACTTTTCGGTGGCGGTCTACGACGCGTGGGCGGCGTACGACAACACGGCGAAAACCTATTTTCTCGGAAAAACGGTGAGCGGTTACACCGTCCCGTTCACCGGAATACCGGCGCCGGCGAACGTTCAAGCGGCGCGGAATGAGGCGGTCAGTTACGCCGCGTATCGTTTGTTGAAATACCGGTACAAAAATTCTCCCGGATCGAAAGAGGCGTTGAAAAATTTCGATTCGCTGTTGATCGCCCTCGGATATGACACATTAAAAACTTCTACCGATTATTCCGGCGGATCGCCGGCGGCGCTCGGCAATTATATCGCGCAGCAGCTGATCGCCTTCGGCAATCAGGACGGATCGAACGAACCGTTCGATTTCGGCAACGCCTATTATACGTCGGTCAATCCGCCGATCGATCCGATCAAATTCGGCGATTCCACCATTGTCGATCCGAACCGCTGGCAGCCGATCACGGTCGGCACGTTTATCGATCAAAACGGCAACGTGTTGCCGCACCGCACGCCGCCGTTTCTCTGTCCCGAATGGGGAAACGTGGCACCGTTCGCGTTGACCGCGGCGGATAAAAAAACATATTCCCGCAACGGACAAACCTATCATGTCTATCACGATCCCGGCACTCCCGCGATGTTGGACACGACAAAAATGTCGAGCGAAGGGACCGAAATGTACAAATGGGCATTCTCCATGGTCTCCATCTGGCAATCCCATCTCGATCCGGCGGACAGCGTGAAGTGGGATGTTTCACCTGCCTCCATGGGGAACGTGACGCAGCTGCCGAAGACGCTCGCGGAGTACAAAACGTTTTATAATCTGAAAGGGGGAGGGGATAACGGAAAAGGGAGAGCGGTTAATCCCCGCACCGGACTCCCGTATCAACCGCAGATCGTTCCGCGGGGCGATTACACGCGGGTGCTGGCGGAATTTTGGGCGGACGGCCCGTCGTCCGAAACGCCGCCGGGTCATTGGTTTTCGCTTCTCAATTATGTGAGCGATCATCCGTCGTTCCAAAAGCGGTTCGGCGGCACCGGTCCGATCATTGAAGACCTCGAATGGGATGTGAAGTCGTATTTCATCATGGGTGGAGCGATGCACGATGCCGCGATCACCGCCTGGGCGATCAAAGGATGGTACGATTATGTCCGTCCGATCTCTGCTATCCGCTACATGGCTCAAAAAGGACAGTCGAGCGATTCCACGCTGCCGAGTTATTCCAAAGCGGGAATACCGCTGGTTCCCGGATTGATTGAACTGGTGATGCCGGGAGATTCGCTCGCCGGCGCCGGGAATAAAAATGTCGGAAAGATCAAACTCTACACCTGGCGCGGACATTATCATATCGCCGATCCGAAAACGAGCACCGCCGGCGTCGGGTGGATTCTCGCCGGGGATTGGTGGCCGTATCAGCGTCCCACCTTTGTCACGCCGCCGTTCGCCGGATTTATTTCGGGACATTCCACGTACAGCCGCACGGCAGCGGAAGTGATGGTGTTGTTGACCGGGGACGAATATTTCCCCGGCGGCATGGGGGAATTTAAGGCGACAAAAAACGAATATCTCGTCTTCGAAGATGGTCCGAGCATGGATGTGTATCTGCAATGGGCCACATACCGCGACGCCTCCGATCAATGCAGCTTATCGCGAATTTGGGGCGGGATCCATCCGGCGATTGACGATATTCCAGGGCGGTATATCGGACAAGTGGTCGGTCCGGCGGCATTCCATCTCGCTGAAAAATATTTCAACGGCACGGCGGTGAGTGTGGAAAAGGATCGTTCCACGGCGCAATTGCCGAATGAATGGAATCTGGAACAGAATTTCCCGAATCCGTTTAATCCGCAGACGACAATCACATTTTCGGTTGCTGCACGTTCGTTTGTCTCGATAAAAATTTACGACATGGTCGGCCGGGAAGTCGCGACGCCGGTGAATGAAGAACTCTCCGCAGGAAAGTACTCCACATCATGGAATGCGTCCGGTCTCGCCAGCGGAATGTATTATTACCGGATCCTTGCCGACGGTTTTGCAGAAACAAAAAGAATGGTGTTGGTGAAATGATCCGATGAACTACGAGTTCGTCTTTTCGGGCGTTCGTTGTTCTTACACTTTCCATCTTCTCGAGAATAGCGTATATTGAACAAGTTACTGAAAACCATCACACAATACGCACAGTCATCCTGAGCAAGCGAATGTTTTTTATGAGCGCGTCGAAGGATGACGAAATGCTTCGACTCCCCCGCTAAAGCGGGGTCGCTCAGCATGACTCTCTTCTCATGATTTGCTGTGAAATCTATTTTTGCGATAGATTCTACCATCATTTACATATAGATGGTAGAGAGGGAAAAGAAGTTCGGTCAATCTAACATTCTCCATGAAAAAATTATCCTCCCTCTCCGATCTCTCCTCCTTATTGACCGACGAAGAAAAAAAACGCCTGGAAGAGGAACGTCCCCGCGCTGTTGCCGGACATGACGGCAAAGGACGGACCGTCCGGCTGCGGATCGACAAAAACGGACGCAAAGGAAAGACGGTTACGCTCGTCATTGACCTTCAGCACAATCCGGACACGATGGAAGAGATCGCACGGATCTTAAAGCAACATTGCGGCGCAGGGGGAACCGTCCGCGGCGGAGAGATCGAAATACAAGGGGACCAGAGAGTCCGTCTCTCCGAAAAGCTCAAAGAGATGAATTATAAAGTGAAGTAAAATTCACAACGTCATCTTGATCAACCATCGCGTTCTTTATTCTAACAGCTACGTTCATCACCACCAAATAAGTCCTTCGGACCTGAGCAAGCGGCGCGTTTTATGCGCCCCTCTTTTCCGTCGTTCATCTCCAATGGAGTCCTTCGGACCTGAGCAAGCGGCGCCATTTATTTGCACCCCAACAACAATGCCGTTCATCTCCAAAGGGGTCCTTCGGACCTGAGCAAGCGGCGCGTTTTATAGCCCCTCTTTTCCGTCGTTCATCCTGAGCAAGCGTCGCGCTGTTTGCGACGCGCGTCGAAGGATGAATAATAAGCACTTCGAATAGAGAATAACAAACGACTAGAATCAGTCTAGGAAATAAAACAGCACAATAACCTGTCGTGATTAGGTTCCTACCGGTAATTAACCTATCTTATACCAGGCCCTACGTCACATACTCTCCTCTCGCGCTTTTGCTCCTGTGAATGAGATGCTCTACCGTGAAGCAGACACAGCCGCAAACTAATTTTACAACAATTTTTATCGTGAGAGGTATCGTATGAAGTTATATGTCGGAAGTTTGGACCAAGATGTAACGAATGAAGATCTCACCGCGGCATTTTCGCCGTTCGGTGCACTGGGTGAAGTGATGGTTATCCGGGACAAAGGGACGAATACATCCAAAGGATTCGGATTCGTGGAATTGATGACCAAAGAAGCGGGAGAAGCGGCGATTGCCGGCATGAACGGGAAACCGCTCAAAGGAAAAAACATCGCCGTCAACGAAGCGCGGCCGAAAAAATAACCGCATCATCGCACAGAATATCCAAAAGATCCTGCTTCGGCAGGATTTTTTATTGGTGAAAATCTTGTGACTAATCCCTCCGCGATTTTTTTCTGCAGAAAAGATACCTATCTTTTACCGTGACACCATTGCCGATCGATATCGTCCTCCCCGAACTGCGCAGCGTGCTCCGGACGCAGCGGAACGCCGTTCTCTCCGCTGAACCGGGGGCCGGGAAAACGACCCGCGTCCCACTCGCGCTGCGGGAAGAAGAATGGCTGGGGTCAAAAAAGATCATTATGCTCGAACCGCGCCGGCTGGCGGCGATCCGCTCCGCACACTATATGGCGGAACAGGCGGGAGAAAAAGCGGGAGAGAGCATCGGTTACCGCATCCGCGGGGAAAGTGCCGTTTCGTCAAAGACGACCATTGAAGTGGTGACGGAAGGGATCCTTACGCGGATGATCCAGGATGATATGTCGCTCCCCGGCGTCGGACTGATCATCTTCGACGAGTTCCACGAACGGAGTATTCATGCCGATCTCGGACTCGCATTGGCGCTGAATGTGCAGGAACATCTCCGCAACGATCTGAAAATTCTTGTCATGTCCGCCACGCTCGATGGAGCGGCGGTCTCATCGCTGCTCGGCAACGCGCCGGTCATTTCCAGCGCCGGAAGAATGTTTCCGGTCACCACACATTATCTGGACCGGGAACGGGATCGGTTTCCCGAGCCGGCCGCCGCGAACGCAGTGGTAAAAGCGCTCCGTGAGAACGAGGGGGACATTCTTGTTTTTCTTCCCGGTCAAAAAGAGATCCACAAAACTTCCGCTCTGTTAGAAGAAAAGGAGATCTCTTCGAGCGTTGTGACACATCTGTTATTTGGAGAGATGTCGTTCGACCGGCAAAAACGAGCACTGCAGCCCGATCCATCCGGCAAACGGAAAGTGATCCTCTCCACGAACGTCGCCGAAACCAGCGTGACGATCAACGGCGTCGCTGTTGTGATCGATGCGGGACTCTCGCGAATTTCGCAGTTCGATCCGCGTCGCGGCATGTCCGGACTGGTCACCGTTCCGGTCTCGCGCGCATCGGCCGATCAACGGAAAGGGAGAGCGGGACGGGAACGTCCCGGCGTCTGTTACCGGCTCTGGACCGAAGCGCAGCATCATCAACTTCCGCCATTTTCCTCCCCCGAAATTCTCATCACCGATCTCGCTCCGCTCGCGCTGGAATTTGCGATGTGGGGAGATGGCGAAGGGAAAGAATTAAAATTCCTCGATCCTCCTCCGAATGCACATTTGCGTCAGGCGCGGAATCTTCTTCGTCAGTTGGGAGCGCTGGATGCGGCGGGAAATCTGACGCCGCATGGAAAAAAAATCGCGTCACTCCCGGTCCACCCCCGGTTCGGACATATGATCGTCACCGCGAAGGAAAAATTCGGACCGGATGGAGCCGACACCGCGTGCACACTCGCGGCATTGTTGGAGAACAGGGATATCGTGCGGGGAAAAAGTGATGCCGATATCGATCTCCGTTCCCGATTTGACGCCTTCAAACGCGGCGACGTCACCGACCGGAACGGTGCGCAGCGAATCGCCGACCAGGCGGAACGATTAAAAAAGATTGTCGGAATTCCGGCTGAGCGTGACCGGAAAAAGAGCTCCCATCGCTCGGAGATCCTCGGAACGCTCCTCGCACTGGCGTATCCCGAACGGATCGCAAAACGGAAAAGCGGCGGGAAATATCAACTCTCCGGCAATACCATCGCCGTGTTGCCGCCGCAGAGCGGATTGTTCACGGAAGAATATCTTGCCGTCGGCGAGGCGGATGGTGCAGGGGGAGAGGTGAAAATATTTCTGGCGGAACCCGTGACGGAAGAAGAACTTCGTTCGGTCTTCGCCGATCTTATCGAAACAACGGACGAGATAACATGGAACGAAAAAGAAAAATCGGTCCTTGGCCGGAAAATTACCCGCCTCGGCGCACTGGAACTTGCGGAAAAAATTTTCACTCCGACCGCGGAACAATCGCTCCCGTTGATTTTACAATATATCCGGAATAACGGACTCGCCGTTCTTCCGTGGGACAAAGAAACGGAGTTGTTCCGTCAGCGGAGCGAATGGCTGCGCAAACGGTCCCTGGTAACCGAAACTGTCGACCTGTCGGACGAACGGTTGTTATCCACACTGGAAGTATGGCTTGCGCCGTTTCTGACAAACGTGACTCGCGCTGCGCATCTTTCGCGATTGTCGATGGGGGAGATCATCCGTTCGATGTTCACGCACAAACAGCTTCAGGAGATTCAACGCCTGGCGCCGACCCATCACACGGTCCCGACCGGTTCATCCATTCCGATCGAATATTCGGGAGAAACGCCGGTCCTTGCCGTCCGCCTGCAGGAAATGTTCGGTGAAACGGAGACACCATCCGTCGCCGGCGGGAAGGTGAAAGTGCTCCTCCATTTATTGTCCCCGGCCCGCCGCCCGCTCGCCGTAACGCAGGACCTCCCCAGCTTTTGGAAAAACGCCTACATCCAGGTCCGAAAGGACATGCGGGGGGATTATCCGAAACATTATTGGCCGGATAATCCGTTGGAAGCCGAACCGACAAAACGGACGAAAAAGTTTATGGAGAAAAAAAATTAAAATTGATTCACCACAGATTCACAGAGAATAATAACAATTTCTGTGAATCTGTGGTTAAAAATAGTCCATTCAACGTTGAGTGTACGCACACGGGAAACGACGGAAAAAGAGTATGTTGCTCCGTCAATGTCACTGAAGGGAAATTGTATCATGAAATATTTGTTGCTGGCCATCGGATTGCTCATCGCACTTCCGGTCCGCTCGTTTTCGGAAAAAATATTGATGTTCGTCTCACCCGAGCAGACATACTATTCGGAATATATCGTCATGCTGAAAGCACTGCAAAGTGCGGGATATACCGTCGAAGTCCGGAGTGCCGGCGCCGATTCCGCATCAGTGTATATGGTCCCGAGTAATACCACCATCGACGAGACGGCCGGCACGCTTCCCAACGGGAGTTATTCTCAATTCACCGGACAATTTCAGAATCTTTTCGGCAGCAGCTGGAATTCTTCCTGGAACACGATGCCGGCGAGAATACCGGTCGATGGAAAGATCCAAGATATTGTATCGATGTCATCGTACGCAGCGTTGGTGGTGGTGGGCGGACTCGGTGCATTGGAGTACCGCGTCGACGGATCGTATCAATCCCACGGATCGGGGAGCCGGTTGATCACCGCAGCGAACGTTCAAGCGGCGGCGGAAAAACTGAACGCATTGGCAATCGAAGCGCTTGCCGCCGGCAAACCGGTGATGGCGCAATGCCACGCCGCCAGTCTGCCGGTCTTCTGGAGAATACCCGGTACCGCCGGGAGCGGCGAAGAGACGCTCGGTTTTAGTCTATTAAAAGGGAACAGTGCGACGGGATTTCCGGAAGAGGCAACACCGACGACATTGGCGGCGCTCGGCGTCTCGCATCGCGCAAGTGACAGAGTGACCGTCTCCAATCCGCATTCCTCTTTTGCGGACAACGGGAACGGCGACGGACGGATCATCACCACGCGGGATTGGTATCCGCAGACGGTGGCGCATGCGGCGCGGACGCTCCTTAACATTCTCGACACATATCCTTCTGCAAACGATCGAAAAAGTACACATTCGGTATTGATCATCCACGGCGGTGCGGTCAACACGAGTAACTGCGGCGCCGGAAACCGGAGCAACGACATACCTTGCAATTATGGCGGCGGCGCAAACATTCCGGCGGATTATACCGATCTGCAGCAATTGCTTACGGCGGATTCGCCGAACGACGATTTTCAATTTTCTGTCAGCACGATCAATCTCACCGGGGGCGGACTGCCGTTCGATTCTTCCAACGTCTCGTCAACGCTTAACTATCTGCAGCAATATGATGCAGTGATTTTTTATAAACACTGGTCCACCGGTGTGACCGATGCGCTGCAAAATGCCCTCGTCGCTTATGCGGACAGCGGCGGCGGCGTGCTCGGATTGCATCACGGATTGTATCACGACATCGACGGTCCGCGGAACAAACAGATTCTCGTGCAGCAGTTGTTCGGCGCGGAATCGGCCATGAACACCTGGTCCGCCAATTTGACCACATACAATCTTTTTTCGACAAATTACGGTCACTTCATCTCCACGTACGGCATCACGTATGCATCATCGTTAGAAGCGCCTACCGTGTGGGGATCAAATGCCGCTCCGCTCCCGTCGAACCGGAGTTATTCCACCTATCAGCGATTCGGCATTTATGACGAGTTGTATAACAATATGACCTTTGTTCCGGGACAAACCTTCGGACGCGGAGTCAACCAGATCACCCCGCTCTTTTCGAACGATCAAACGCCGGCATCACAGAGTCATACATCCGGATTTGTGAAACGGTTCGATCCGTCCAACAACGGATCGATCGGCAGGGTGGCCTATTTTGAGATCGGCGAACGGAAAGAGAGTTTTGCCGTTTCTCATCCGTTCGGACAAGTGGTCCGCAACACCGTTGTCTGGCTTTCCGCCGACAGCGCCGCTCCGACAACATCACGAGAGATAGTGCAACAATTTCCGGTCAGTTTCGGACTGAAACAGAATTATCCGAACCCATTCAATCCGGCAACGGTAATCGAATTTTCGATCCCGCAATCCGGATTTGTCCGGCTGACGGTCGTCGACATTTCCGGCAAAGAGGTCGCCACGATCGCCGATAAAACATTCCCGGCGGGGAGTTTTCGCCTTCATTTTAACGGATCGGCATTGGCGAGCGGAACATATTTTCTCCGGCTTGAGAACGGGTCGCGCGTTGAGATAAAAAAAATGATATTATTGAGGTAAAAGAATATCACGCAAAGGCGCAAAGGAGCAAAGGCGCAAAAAATAAATCTCACACAAAGTCACAAAAATTGTTAGTTGCAGGACACCTTTTAGGTGTCCTGCAACAATTTATTCTCCGTGTCCTCCGTGCTCTCCGTGGTGAAAACATTTCACGCAAAGCCCCGAAGGGGCAGGCCGCAAAGGCGCAAAAAAAAATAAATCTCACACAAAGTCACAAAAATTGGTAGTTGCAGGACACCTTTCAGGTGTCCTGCAACAATTTATTCTCTGTGTCCTCTGTGTCCTCCGTGTTCTCCGTGGTGAAAATAATTCACGCAAAGCCCCGAAGGGGCAGGCTGCAAAAGCGCAAAGGCGCAAAAGATATCTCACACAAAGTCACAAAAAATGTTGTGAAAAATATCTGATCATAAAGGTGACCGGCACCTGTTAGGTGACGGTCACCTTTTACATATCTGTGTAATCTGTGGTGACAAATTATGAAACTATTTATTCTCGTTTTACTGGCATCCCTTCAACTCTCCGCTCAATGGCGATTTGCGCATCTTTCCGATACACATATCGGTTCCGCATCCGGCGCGGAAGATCTCCGGCGAACGGTGCGTGATTTGAACGCGCAGCCGGATCTAAAATTTGTCTTTATCACCGGAGACATTACCGAGTTCGGTTCGGACGATCAGTTTCGATTGGCAAAACAGATATTGGACAGTCTCCGTTTGCCGTGGTTTATCGTTCCGGGAAATCACGACATGAAATGGTCCGAATCGGGAGGAATGTCCTTCTCCGCAATCTTCGGCAGCGAACGTTTTGTGACGGATGTGGAGGGGTATCGCTTCATCGGAATGCATCAAGGTCCGAGAATGCGCATGGGGGATGCGTATTGGACGGTGGATGATGTCACCTGGCTCGATTCGGTCCTCCACGCCATGAAACCGCCGGTGCGCCGCGCATTCATCGCAACGCACTATCCGTCGGATTCCGGCATTGCCAACTGGTACGCCCTCACGGCAGTCGCGAAACGATACAACGTTCAGGCATTTTTGAACGGACACTGGCACCGGAACTTTTTTGGAATGTTTGACGGAATTCCGGGAATCGTCGGCCGGTCCAATTTGCGCGGGAGGGATTCGGTGGGAGGATACAACATCGGAGAGATTCGCGGAGACTCGTTGATCTATTCTACGAGGATCCCCGGGGTGGGAACGAAACAACCGTGGCATGTGCTGGTGATGAAGGAAAAAATATCAGCGGAGAGTACGTCTCCGAATAATGTCGGTCGTCGATCTTCGATCGGCACATCGTCCGGCGTTACCACCGCTTGGAAACAGACGTCCCGTGAACCGATGAATGCACCGCCGGCGGCGACGAAAAAACATCGCGCGTATCCTTTTCACAACGGCGACATCGATATTTATTCTTCCGCCAACAAAAAATTGTTTACGCTTCGCACCGGACGTGCCGTGATGGCAACACCGGCGATGGACGAGTCGCGGATCGTCGTATCGTCCACCGACAGCACCATAACGTGTTACTCGCTGACGACGCGAAAACTTCTCTGGCGGGTGAAAACCGGTGCCGCCGTCGTTGCACCGCCGGTAATCGACAACGGCGTCGTCTATTGCGGTGCGAGTGACAGGAAATTCCGTGCCATTGATCTCACCTCGGGAAACGTTCTGTGGAGTTATGATTCGCTCGGCGGACACGTGGAGGCGAAACCGCTGGTGACGAACGACCGGGTGATCTTCGGTGCGTGGGATGAACATCTCTATTGTCTGGACAAACGGACCGGATCGCTCGTGTGGAAATGGAAAAGCGATCGCCCCGGAACTCTGCTTTCACCGGCAGTCTGTGAGCCGGTGACCGCCAACGGAAAAGTGTATATCGTTGCACCCGACCGGTTTTTGACGGTGATCGATCTTCGGACCGGCGAACAGCTTTGGCGGAGTAACCGGTTTCAGGTCCGCGAAACGATCGGAATCTCCGAAGACGGAAATCGGGTCTACATCCGAACGATGAACGATTCACTCTATGCGCTCTCCACAACCGGCGCGGCGCCGGAAGTGGTCTGGGGGGTCCATGCAGGATTCGGATATGAGATCAATTCGTCCCAATTGCGGGAGAAGGAGGGAGTGCTATTTTGTACGACGAAAAACGGCGTGTTGCTCGCTCTCGACGGCAAAACAGGGAAAGTATTGTGGACATTCAATGAAGATGTCGTGATCGCCCATACGCCGGTTCCGATTTCCGGAAAACGGGTGTTGTTCTCCAATGTCCTCGGCACCGTCTGCGAAGTACACGCACCGTGATCCGGTCGGTTTACAATGCGCTGAAGGAATACCCGCGGTTCTTCAATTCTGCGATCAATTCTTCCAGTTTTCGGTAAAATTTATCCTTCCGGCGCGGATCGGTTCCGATGTGCGTCAGCAGTAAAAATCCGTTCAAACCGCTGTTCGTATACGCTTCCCGACGTAAAATGCGCGCGACGATCGAGTCCGTCGGCACATAATTCGGCATGTCCGGCGTGGTATAATCCGCGTTGGAGGACGTTCCCGGCGTAAAATTGATTAAGCGCAATCCCAATTCATTGCTCCATCCCGCAATGGTGTTGTTGTACCATTCGAACGGCGGGAGAAAATAGCGGGCAGCGGCCGATGAAATGTCGAACGCCGACATCGCTTTGTAATTATTTTTAAGGTCGGTGATAAATTGTTCGCGGGTGATCAAAAGAGAATCGCGGTTGTTCCACGGCATGTACAACAGATGTTTGTCCGAATGGGGACCGAGATAATGTTTGTTCGCTTTGATCCGCCGGATCAGCGGTGCGTTTTTTTTGTTCCGGTAAAAATCGCCGGTGAAAAAAAAGGACGCTTTCACATTTTGC